>JAYTUF010000516.1:0-6070 GCA_043744755.1 Anatilimnocola sp. | reverse complement strand
GTCTTGCGTCGCCAAACTCGCGAGAGCAGTTGAGATTGTCGCTGACGCTGGCTCTGGGTTCGGCAATGATTGCAATCGTCGTGGCATTGCCGCTGGCGGTGATGCTCACAAGGTTGCGAATTATCGGGCGGAAGTTCGCCTGGCTGGTGATTGCCTTTCTCTTGTTTGCTCCCCTCTATGTGCAACTCGCGGCGTGGGACGCTTTCGGCGGCTGGCTTGGTTGGTATGGACGAAGCGCTCCGCAGGCCTGGCTGAGTGGCATCGCGGCCGCCACCTGGGTGCATGGTGTCGCGGCGGTGCCGTGGGCCACGGTGTTGATCGCGGCAGGTCTCGCACAGGTGCCGCGGCACGAAGAAGAACTGGCTCTGCTCGAAGCCGGTCCACTCTCGATTCTCACACGCGTGCTGTTGCCGCGAATCGCTCCCTGGGTTGTTGTCGCCGGCTGTCTCGCCGCGGTCACCTCGTGGCAAGACATGACCGTGACCAATGTCTATCTCGTACCCACGGTGACGGAAGGAATCTACAACCGCATCGCCCACTCGGCCGACGCAGTGAACGCTGCCGTCTACATGCTCCCTTCGCTCGTCGTGCTCGCAGGATTGTTCAGCATGGCAGCGGTCATCTCGCATCGGCTGTTGCAGACTGATTTCCCCATGCACTCTCAAGCGCCAATCAACTGGCCACTCGAACGTCATCGACTGTTCATCTCTCTGCTGGTGTGGAGTCTGTTGATCTTGCTCGCGGGTGTGCCCCTGTTCGTGCTGGTGCGACAAGCGGGGTTGCAGCTGCAACTCGAAGGAAATGAAATCACTCGCCATTGGAATCCCCTGACGCTCGTCCGTTCCTTGCGGCGAACAATCGTGATGATGCACGAAGATTTCTGGTGGACACTGCTCACTGCCGGAATTAGCGCCTCCCTCTCCCTCGTCATTGCGACGTTCTTCGCTTGGTGGGCGAGAACCGGCGGCTGGCGGTTGTTCGCCATCACATTGCTGGCCGCATTCCTGCTCGCCATTCCTGGTCCTCTCGTGGGGGTCAGCATCATTGGCCTCTTGAATCAGCCGGCGATTCCCGGCTTCACGTACCTCTACGACCGCACCATTCTCCCGCCCGCACTCGCTCAGGCGGCGCGAGCCCTGCCGATCACACTGCTCATTGCCTGGCACGGACTGGCCCGCTTCGACCGCAACCAGCAAGACGCCGCCGCCCTCGATGGTTGTGGTCCCTGGATCATTCTCTGGCAGATCGTGCTCCCGCAGCGCTGGCGGGCGGTGTTTGCCGCGTGGGGACTTGCCTTCGCGATCAGCCTGGGCGACGTCGCCTGTTCGTTGCTCGTCATTCCCCCCGGCAGGGACACCATCCAGCGCCGCCTGTTCGGCATGATCCACTCGGGCGTGGACGACCAGGTCGCCGCCGCCTGCCTGCTGCTCATGGGCCTGAGCTTGCTCGGCGCCATACTGACAAAATGGATTGCCGGACCTGCTGCGCAAAAAACGATATAGGCACGGACGTTGGCCGAACGGTATCTTAAGCAATCGTCCAGACATTCGGTCCACTCCCCCGCTGAAAGGATTTCCGCCATGACAGGCCCGCAACGCTTCGTGATCATGCTGCTGCTCGGTTTGGCCATCGTCTCCGCCGGCACCTGGCAATTCGCCGGCGCTCAAGGGGAGAAGGCCAAATTCGTGCACCGCTGGGAATACAAAAAGCTCGCCACGCTGAACGAGGCCGAACTCAACGTACTTGGCATCGAAGGCTGGGAATTGATAGCTGTCGAAACGCCGCTCCGGGGCGCGTCCGCTACGTACCTTAAACGGGCGAAATAAGTAAACCCAGGTGCCGCAGAATCGCTGCGCTCTGATAACAGTTCGCGCATCGATTCGCGAACCTCGCGTCGGCATCGCAAGCTCCTTCACGGTCACGAGTTGCGTCTATAGTAGTGATAACATACTCATGACTTAATACCAAAGTTGATAATAGTTATTTCGGGTGGTCGCGCCTTCCGGATCCCCTAGCCCGCAGCCCCCTGCTGCGGGCCCCGACGTCCCGCCATCCCCTGCTGTGATAACCCTTTCGCGTGATAACAGAATCAATCACAACCCCAATTACCCCAATGCTTTACGCTGATATTTTCGGCAACTGGTAACCCTGCGCGATAACACTTCTCTGCCCCCCATCGCAGGCTGATAACGGCGACCGGGTTGGCAACGATTTGCGCTCCACTTTCAGACCCACGATAACCCAACCTGATAACCTCTTTTCGCATTCGGCGGCCCCACCGCCCACCGATTTGATAACGCCCGCTTCCGGGGAGTTTGCCGCATAACTCCTACGCACATTTTATTCAATTGCCAAAGAACTCGTCCCTACTATTATACGAGCGACGCTGGACACGTCTGGTCCGCGAATCGAAAAAAAGTTGCGATTTCTGGCACTCGTCACGCTTCGCCGTGATGAACGCGAGCGCAAGGGAGCGGCAGCAGCGATCACGGAAAACGCCTATGTTTACCGCGCCGTTCCAGACGCACGAAAGGTAAACGCGCGCCCGCTTACCACGGCAGCTCAACCGCTAGGACACCCCGCAGGTGAGTACCTGTTTGGATGATGGCGCCAAGCTAACGAAAGATGCTGACAGCGAACTCGCGGCGAGGCGTAGCCAGACGCTGGGCGGCACAGGGATGGCTTCACCCCGCACGAAGATGTTGCCGTGATCGTCGATGATCTGCGCTGCGGGACCTTTGTAGACCACCGTCACATTTTCTTCGTCGCCCTTCACTTCGCAAGGAGTGCGAGCTTCCAGCCGTGTTTCTCGCATTTCCACGCCCTGTTGCTGGAAGCAGGGGGTCCCCGAGTACTTCACGAACTGCACGTCTTGAAAACCGGCTTGATCCAGCGCGGCGAGCACCTCTCGCAGTTGGGGCACCACTTGGACCACCGCGGCTGGGCCTGGCAATGGCTCTAGTTTCGTGAGGGGCTCGTGAGAGGTGAGCAGATGGAGAACCAGCTTGCCGCCGGGGCGGAGCGCCTCTCGTATCTGGTCGAGTTGGTGATTCCATTGCCCGGCATGGCGAGTTGCGTTCCAAGTTCCTTGCAAAATCACTTCATCCAACATGCCCGCGTTGGGAATGACGCGCGGGAATTCTTCCAATAACCGGTGAGTCCAGGTTTGACGCGGAGATGCGGGTTCACACGTCTGGGCGACCATGGGAAGCCCAGGCGAATGCAGCGCGTCGTGCTCACCACCTCGATGTTCCAGATCCTCTTCGAGGACATAAACCTCCCACATCGTGTGGTCGTCGTCGTAGACCCAAAACTTGGTTTGCCGCGCGTAACAACATTCGACGCCCTCGGCGCGTTGCGTCGAGTAACCAGCGGATTCCAGCCGGCGCTGCACTTCCACCAATTGCCCGCTATCGGTCAGACGAATACCGACATGATTGAGCGCACCTTCCCCCGCAGTGTTCTTAAGAGGCGGACCAAACGCCGAGCGCGGTTCCAGCGACAAGACAATCGGTAAATCGGCGGGTTCAAACTTCGCATAGTCCGGCCGTTGCTTTTTAGGCGGACAGCCTAGTAAGGCCGTAAGAAAATGAATTGATTGGGACAGGTTGTTCACGTTCAGCGACAGGTGAAAGCGTTCGATATCAACGGCGGAAGCAATGCTCATATATGTCCTTCGCAAGTGGAATTGTTGATTAGTTGGTAGTCCAGCGGCCGGCGACGGCGCGCGGTGTGGTGGTGAGCCAGGCCGCCACTGCCAGCGCGCCCACGCACGGGGCAATGATCCAAAACGCCGGTGCATAAGAGCCGAAACGCGCGTGGCACTGAGCGAAAGCCAGCGGACCCAGAGCCGAAGCCAACACCGTGGCGGCTTGCGCCAGTCCCTGAATTTTCCCCAGATGATCGCGACCGTACGCGTGCGACCACACGCCAAAGAATACCACAGTCACAACCCCGCCGCAGAGTCCCATGGCGACTCGATAGACGTAAACCTGCCACAACTGATGAACGAACGGGAATGCCAGCAGTGCCACGGTATACAACGTCATCGCTGCGGCCATCAGTCGTCCATACGACACCCGCCGCGCCCGCCAGCGCCTCCTGGAACGCAAGCGGTCGGAACGAGCATGACCTGATGGGGGTGATGGGAGCTTACCTGCGATCTCTGGGTGGTTGAGATCGCGAAACGATAAGGCTGCCGAGCCCCTCTACCGTTCATACTTGCATGGTTGAGAAAACCGCTCGGCGAGATACGCTTCGACGGGACCGCGAAACGATCGGTCGGTAAAGTTCAAGAAGAACTTGCCTTCGGCGCCGTGTATTAGATCGGAAACCGAAACCCGCTGCTCGGTGGATGACGCGGCAACCCCGGGCCGTTCTGGCTCACAAGCATTATCCGCCTGCCCTGCTACGATTTTGTTTGCTTTGAAACCGACCACATATTCAGGATAAACGCCAATAAACTTACCTTCCTCCGGGACGTAGCGCGGCGTGTGGCCATATTGCTTGCACACATAATTCAAAATCGCGGTATGCACTAGCAATCCGTAAAACCGGTCTTCGGAAACAAAATCACGAAAGTCGTGAAATGCCTCCCAAATCCATTCTCGCCGGTAGAATTGAGGACCGTGGAACTCAAAATTCAGCCCGGGGAAACCGAGTCGGGTAAGGGTTGAGTAGGTCCGCCAAAGCGACTCCTTCCAAATCCCTTTCCCACGCGTCGTGACCTTCTTCATGTCTTCGATGGCGCGGGGAACTTGCAAGTCGACCGGAGTAAGTGGTTGAAGAATGATATAGTCGTCCGCAAACCACAGGAACTCCTGACTCAACCGCGGAATCAACGAAGCCAGCAAAGTCAGGATAAAGTTATTCCGGACCGGCAACCGCCAGCGACCGATCCAGGCAAGCTCTGCATGCGAAACGTGCTGAACCAGTGTCGTGTCTTCAGCCAGCCATGTTGGCCGATCACCCAGGATCCAAACCTTGTTGACCCAACGAAGGTTCGCCGCAACACTTCGGAGCGAATAAAGAATCTCAAGGTCTTGCGCGCAGCTGTGCTTAAACACATACACAACGTCAATCATCGTTATTGCGTTTCGGCAGTTTTTACTTGCAATGAGGAAGACAAGCCATGGTCAACCGCATCACCGGTTGTTTACTAGGAAGGGTCAGCCTGCCAATTCCAAAAATCGTCGCCATCGCCTCCAACATGTCCATCCAGACTATCGTCGCCGAACATTGTGTCATCCCCGACTTCACCATACAAGTTATCGACGCTCATATCCGAACCCGCATATATTAGATCATTGCCTGAGCCACCATACAGCGTGTCGGCGCCAATGCTCCCGCGGATTGTGTCGTTCTCCCCCTGGCCATAGATGGCGTTATCCCCTGAGCCACCATCCAATGAGTCTTCCCCCGATCCACCGTAGATTAGGTCACTGTCCCCGCCTCCATAGATGGTATCGTTTCCGGCTCCCCCATCGAGCACGTCAATGAAGTTAGTGCCGGAAATCTCGTCATTGTCGCCTCCGCCATCCGCGTTCAGGCCGGCAGCGTCTCCACCAAAGATATGGTCGTCGCCTTCGAGACCATCGATAACCTCCGAATCAGACCAGCCGGGGTTCGCGTCCGCGTATAGCCAGTCGTTGCCGGAGCCGCCGTTGATTTCGTCGGTGCCGTCCCCGCCGTGGATGGTGTCATGGTCAGCTCCACCCTGGATTATATCGTTCCCCGCAGCACCATTAATAGTGTCATCGCCGTCACCTCCCGAGATCCAGTCGGGATTGGCGTTGTTGCTTGGCCCACCTTCGATGAAGTCGTTTCCACCCTCGCCCCAAATGGTGTCATTGCCATAACCGCCATAAATCACATCTGGGTCGTCACCGCCCGATAGAATGTCGGTGCCATCATCGCCATTGATATAGTCTTCCCCCGAATCGCCCGTCAAATAATCATTCCCCGCATCTCCGTTGGGCGCAACCGGCCGCCCGCTCTCGTGCTAGCACCAGATATCTCGGGGTTTTGTTCGATCTATGGGTACGACTCCGAGAATTCAGCCCGATGCCGA
>JAYTUF010000515.1:0-6073 GCA_043744755.1 Anatilimnocola sp. | reverse complement strand
TTGTCAGTGCCGGCATTAGGTTGCTGGCCCGCTGTGGGAGCGGCGGTCGGCCTTTACTACCTGCTCGTGTTCTTCAACGCGTTGGAACAGCGTGATCTTGACGATTCTGCAAAGCAACAACCGACACGAACAAATCAACGCCGAAAGAAGAACTTGCTGGGCCGTCCTTCGGGGCGGCCCAGCCTTTCTTTCTTTTAGCTATGCCAATTTGAGCGCAGATGTAACTGAACGCTCGATCGCCGCAGCGTCGGACGATGTGTTCGACGCAGACCGTATTTGCCACAATCTGACGATAGCTCGGACTGCAGTCTCGCAGGATCTTCATTGTGCTGCATCCGCGTCCAAAGCGAGCACAATGCGAAAGCCAGTGCCATGATCGGAGTGTTCCATTTCCGATGCTCGGCGGAGAGCGCAGCGGGGGATCGGTCCTGTGGTCCAGCCTCCGCCACGGACGACAGCTTCGTCGCCGACCTGTGGACCGCGCGGATCAACCGCATCCTCGCCGTCGTACTTCGCATACCGGTCGAAGCACCATTCCCAGACGTTGCCTTCCATGTCATTCAATCCCCAGGCATTCGCCCGTTTCAACCCAGCGTCCCGCGGCTGCCCCTTAGTATTGGCGGCAAACCAGGCGTAAGTTGGAAGTTGGGTTTCATTGCCGCTAAAGCTGTGGCGGCCGAGGGAACCTGCTCGGCAGGCGTATTCCCATTCCGCCTCCGTCGGTAGGCGATAACGAATCCCTTCCTTGTCGCTCAGCCAACGGCAGAAAGCCTGGGCATCGTCCCAACTTACATGCACGACAGGGAAATTGGGCTCCTGATTGTGCCCGGGATTGCGCCAAGTGCGAAGATTCGCGAGATCAACCTTCTCCTTATCGTTCGGCTTGGCAGCGCCCTTGCTTTTTGCCCATCCCGGCGGACCTTTGCCTGCCGGGGGACCACCACCTTTGCCCTGAGCACGGTCCTGAGCCTTCTTGAGTTCCTTCGCAAGTTTGTCGTCGTGAAGCGGTTCTTCCGCAGTCGTGATGTAGCCGGTTGCGCGAACAAACGCCTCAAATTGCCCCACTGTCACTTCGGTGGCGCCGAAATAAAGCGGCTTGGAAATCTTCACCTGATGGGTTGGGCCCTCGTCGTCATCGCGCGCCCGTTCCGCTTCCGGGGTTCCCATCGTAAACTCGCCCGGTGGCACAAAAGCGAGCTTCATGCCGATCGTATTAGTGCGTAGGGGACGCATCTTGAGTTCTTTGGCCCATTGTTGCTGAACGTCGCGCGCGGCAGTTGCATCGAGCGGGAAAACGGCTGGCGCGGGACCGGGTTTCTGCTGAATTGCCGGAACCGCAGGATCGACCTGCGGTTCAGGCGGTACCACGATTGTGGATGCGAGTTCAGGAGCGGGTTTAGGGGAAGTGTCCGAAGGGATCGTTGCGGGCACCTCTGCATTTCGCTCAATCACTACGCTCGGGAGCGAGAGCGGATTAGCTTCCGGGATTGCGCGTGTGGCGGGGAGTTGCGTCTCGGGCTTGAGAACTTCTTGCGTTTCATTCCCAGAGGTGGAAATTGGGGCGGATTCTGCGGCGACTGGTTCAATTGGCGAGTTCGTGGTTCTTGAAACTGGTGCCGGTTTGAGTGTCGGATGAGCAGCTGAATTTTGCTTCACTTCTTTGCTCGCAGAGATCCGGCTGGCGACCGTCGGAGCATTCGGAAACACAAATCCCCATACCGTCACCGCACTCCAGGCAATGGCCAGACCCAATCCAATTGCTGCGAGCGCGGGAGGGATCGGCGTATTCCAGCGACGCAGCAGATTCTCGGCAGTGTCATTGCGGTCAACTTCCAGGTTCTTAGTCTCGATCGGCGGCGGTGAAGCAATTGGAGGTTCGGGAGGCATGTATGCTGCCGCGGCTTGTATCTGGTCGGCGCGCAGACTCTCGTCGTAGGCGGCCTTGCGTTCCGGATTGAGCAAACACAATTCGGCCGACGCAATTTCATTGAGCAGGTTTTGCGACGCAGTCGAGTTCTTACTCGCCTGAAAGGTGCGAATATGGGCCATCTGTCGATCAGCGGCGATCCCAATTACTTCCGGATCCGTCTCGAAGAGAGAGAGCCCCAACAAGCGATAGTGATCGGGCGGCTGCTCGTGCGGGGGGATTCCGAGCCAGCGATGATAAGCATCGAAGTGGGGATTCATTGTCGCACCTCGTCCGGAACAAAGTCGTCATCGAGCAGACTCAACTCATCATCGGGTAGATTTGTATCTGAGTCACCCCGCTCTAGCTCAGCCATCGCAAGTTGGCTCAGATCTGCCAACGTGGGACTGCCCACCAGGACTTCCCGCCAACTCGCCACTTCGCTCGACGTCCGCAAACCGCTGCGCTCCAAGGCGAGCGCCGTTTGGCAATCGGTACCGGGAATTCTCGCCTGCACGTTCAGTCGGCCGCTCTGACTATATTCAAATGTCACTTTCACCGAGGAGCCGGGCGGCAGGTTGGGCGGAAGGCCGCGAATAACAGCGCGTCCAATCCGAATACAGCCACTCGGATGCAGACTTTCTCCCTCTAGCACCTGCACGACAATCGACCCTTGCCCCGGTCGGTGGGTAACGAACTTCTTCGTCACGCAGGCCGGAAGTTGAGTGTTGTGTGGAATGAGAATCCGGTTTCGGCGGCGCCGGGTCGGTAATTGCACGCCTTCAACTCCGAGGCTGTGAGCACTTACGTTGCTAACTGTGTACTGCGATGGATGCGACGTCGACTGGTGCCCAAGCAAATGAGCTGCATAGAGCGCCGCGCCTCGGGCGACAGCTTCGTCGGGATGTACCTCGCCATGAGGCGTCTGCCCGGACAGCTCCTGCAGCATTTGCGATACCATTGGCATTCGCGTCGCGCCGCCGACCAATAGCAACTGATCTATATCGGTCCAGGTCAGTCCCGCAGCAGCCAGCGTTTGCCGCGTCGTGTGTGCGGTTCGATGTAACAAATCCTCGGTGATCCGCTCAAATTCCAATCGCGATACGGCCAACTGCAGGCTTTTTCCACCGTGAGCGATTCGGATCGTTACTTGATGACGAGCCGAGAGTGCGAGCTTGGCTTCCTCGGACGCCTGCAGGAGTGCGTATCGGCTCGTCAGATCATCTCGCGGGTCGCATTGGTACTTCTGCGCAAATTCCTCGGCTGCCAGATTGGCCAGCCTCAAATCCCAGTCGTACCCCCCCAGATGCACATCACCGTCCGTGGCGAGCGTACGAATCTGTCCCGGCGCTAGTTCGACGACAGTGACATCAAAGGTGCCGCCGCCCAGATCATACACGACCACTTTGAGTGGCTTAGTAGCCGTGGCAGGCCCGGATAGGTAACCGAGTTTCTCACCAAAGGCGAGCGCAGCAGCCGTGGGTTCGTTGACGATGTCGAGCAGGGGCAAACCGGCCATCGTGGCGGCTTCTATCGTTGCCCGCCGCCGCGTTTCGTCGAAAAACGCGGGAACAGTCACGACAACTTTGAAATCCGAACCAACGACGCGTTCAATGTCATCCCGCAGTTGCTTGAGGATGCAGGCTTGAATGGCTTCAGGGGGCAAGTAGTGTCCGTCGAGAGGCTGCGAGAACGTGGGATTGCCCATGTCTCGCTTGACCCACCGCGCCATGCGATCGGCGAAAGCTGGTCCGGCTCGCAGTGCATCGCGGCCCACAAGTACGGAACCTTGATCGAATAAGACTACGCTTGGTGTGAGTACCTGGCCATTGGTATTGGGAATCATTTCGGAGCGGCCTGAAACGTCCAACCGCGCCGCTGCAGAATAAGTCGTTCCCAAGTCAATGCCGACGGGATGTACGGTCATGGTTCACCCACACCCTAATTTCGGAATGAGGACGAACCAGACGTCGTCGATTGGTTGTAACTGACCGCACTTGCGGCCTCATTCCGCTTCGGAGACTGGCCCGGGGAACTGGCCATGGTCAACCCGAGCGGAATGACCAGTGCGGCAATTGCAACTAATGACCACCAGTCATTTCGAGACAAAGCCTTGCCGTCGGTACCTTGCATGACCAAGACCAGGCGAGTTTCCAAATCGTGAATCCGACTGACGGCACTGGCTGCTGCAGCCAACTGAGGTTGAGGTTGCGGCTCAGAGAGGAAGTCGATCGTCTCCAGTAATGCGTCTGCATAGTCCCGAGATGAATTTGGATAGGCCTGGACCACCCAGGCATCGCAACACTGCTCTTCCGCTTCACGCAGTTCGCGAGCCGCGATCCAAACGACAGGGTGCCACCAGAATGCGATCGTGGCGGCAGCTTCGATCCAACGAATCCAATGATCGCCTCGAACGAGGTGTGCCAGCTCGTGAGCGAGCAGAGTTCCTCTCTGAGCTGCCGGCAAACGGCCTAGCAAATCGGTGGGCAGATAGACTCGCGGCTCCGCACCCACGCTCCAAACCAACGGTGGCAGTGAGCCAGGAATCAGCCAGACGGTGGGGATCTTGGTCAAGCCAAGCCGCTGCGCCATCGTCTGTACTTTCCGCTGTAAGCGATCCGGTGCCGGGCGAGCCAACGACAACAACCGTTGGAATTGACCAATCCGTAGAACTGTAACGACGAACAGGAAAACGCTTCCCCCCAGCCATACGGCGGTGAGCAATAACAGCAGATACCTGCCCAGCCAGCTGGCAGCGATGTCTGACGGCGCGAACAGACCAAGCCGCAGCATCAACACAGGTGGCGTCAACAACTTGACGAGCACTAACAACCACAATCCGTGCGCCAACGCGGGCCTGCGGACGAATCGGCAAACGACCGCCACTACCGCGGCCAGGATTCCGGCAAGCAGTGCATTTGAGAGTACGGATTGCCAAAATAGATTCATCGGTTTGCTGCGAGTCGCTATTTACCTGGCCGTTTCCGCTTGCCATCCATCGAGTCCAGCAAATCACGCAGCGATTGGCGTTCTCCTTCGGAGAGGCTCTGCGTCTTTACCAAATTCGTGAGCATCGGAGTCAAAGAGCCACCCGACAATTTTTCAGCCATGGCCCGCAAACTGCCGCCGACGAAGTCATTGCGATTCACACACACGCGGAAGACGTTTATCGACTTCTGGCGCTCATGAACGACGTACTCTTTGGCCTCCAACCGTTCAAGCAGCTTTTGCACAGTTGCATACAGGGACGCCGATCCACCTGGGTACAGCACGTCCGTGAGTTGCCGGATGGTGGCTGGCCCTTGCCGCCACAGCTCCTCCAGCACAGCCAATTCACTGGCGGTAACTTCTTTCCACTCCTGTGCCATTCGCATCCCCCGTGGTTTTCTCAGTGAGCGTTGGTTCTGCGGACCAACCGCACCCCACTTACTGGTATAAGACAGATTGTCTGAATTGTCAACAAATCCACGTTCAGCGTGTGCCGCGCTTCGGCTCATTCTTCCAATCCCGCCAGCAATTCCGCCACAATCGGCTCGGGCGCGAAGGAAACGTAGTGTCGAGGGTTGCGCCGCTCGTAGGTGAGCTTGAGTTTGTTGGTGTCGGCAATCGCCAGGTCGCGGTCGAACTTGTCGAATACGACTCGAACCTCGGCGCGTCCCTGTTCGTACAAGCGCGTCGCTTCAGCTCCGTGGCGAGACACCGCGGCATCGAGTGCTTCGATCGCCGCAACTGGGGGGCGGCGGTCCGCCGCGGCACCTTCGGACGTGAACTCTCTAAGTCGCCCGATCCACGGCAGCACACGCCGCGCAGGAACGGGTAAATCGTCTGCCGGAATGTGTCCCGCCAACCGCGTTAGGTCGCTGATCGTCCCGGCGTAGTTGAGCTTCTCGAACCGAGCCCACGCGCTGGCTTCCCAGGTTTGCAAGATCGCGGGCCGCGAGGCGGCGAGTACACCCAGTTCCTTCAGCGCATCCGCATGTTGTCGCGCTTTCAACAGTGCGAGGCCTAAGAGCAAAGGAGCTTCCGGTTGCTTCGGGGCCAAATCGCGGGCTTCAGCAAAGAGCTGTCGTGCTTCGTCAACGTCGACCTTGGCAGGCCCGAGGACGAGAGCCAATTTACGAATTGCTTCGCGAGCATCCTCGGTCAGGCGCGGTGGAGTGTTGTTGG
>JAYTUF010000514.1:0-6075 GCA_043744755.1 Anatilimnocola sp. | reverse complement strand
CCAAAAAATTTCGCCCTCCCAAAAAATTTCGCCCTCCGAAACATCCTCTGTCCGTCACTAAACGAGAGTTCAATATGCGCACCATCAAAGCACTTGTCCTTAGCAGCCTGCTTCTGCCTCTCACCTCCATTCCATCCTTCGCCGCCGACTGGCTTCAATTCCGCGGCAGCGAAAACCGCAGCGTGGCCGATACTGCGAAAGTGCCGCTCGAATTCAGCGAGGAGAAGAACATCGCCTGGAAGTCGCCGCTCATCGGCAAGGGCGTTTCTGGGCCGATCGTGGTTGGCAAGAAGGTGTTTGTCACGGCCAGTTCTGGTTCGGTTGTACAAGATCGGCTGCATGTATTGTGTTTCGATACAGCGAGCGGCAAGCAACTTTGGCATCGTCAATTCTGGGCGACGGGCCGTTGCTTTCATAATCCGATCAGCGCCAACGCGGCCCCGACGCCGGCCAGTGATGGGGAGCGGGTGTTTGCGTTCTTTTCTTCCAACGATCTGATCTGCCTCGATCTCGACGGCAATTTGCAATGGTATCGAGGCCTGGCTCACGATTATCCGAAGGCCGGCAACGACATCGGCATGTCAAGCTCGCCGGTCGTCGCGGGCGGGGCGTGCGTGGTGCAGCTCGAGAATCAAGGCGATTCGTTTGCGGCGGGATTGGACGTCCTCACAGGCGAAACACTCTGGCGGGAACCGCGTAAGCCTGGCGCTAACTGGGCTTCGCCGGCGCTGCTCCGCGACAGCGATGGGAAGGAAGCGATCCTGCTGCAATCGCCAGGCGTGCTCACCGCGCACGAGCCGAGGTCGGGAAAACAGGTTTGGAAGTTTGACACGGCTTGCTCGATCATTCCTTCGGCCACGGCGGTGAATGACCGTGTCTACCTGCCAGCGAAGGGTCTCACGCTGCTCGAAGCGACCGCGACCAGCCCCAGTCCCACGCTGGCCTGGGAATCGAATCGTCTCTCGCCCGGTAACTCCAGCCCCGTGATTGTCGGCGAGCATGTTTACATCCTGTCGAAGGCGGGCGTGCTCACTTGCGGCGATGCCAAGACCGGTGATGTCGTTTGGCAAAATCGGCTCGCGGGAACTTTCTGGGCAACGCCTGTCGTCGCTGGCGGCCATATCTATTGCATCAATCAAGATGGCAAGTGCTTCGTCGTGAAGCTGGGCGCCGAGAAGCCCGCCGATTCGCCGCCGAGCGAAATTGGCGAGGCAGTATTGAGTTCACCCGCGCTCAGCAGCGATGGCCTGTTCATCCGCACTGAGAAGCACTTGTGGAAGATCGCGGGCCAGTAATGTCAGCGCCCGACTCGCTCGAAATGACTCCCTGCGGCCCCATTCGCGGCAGCATCCGCCCGCCGGGGAGCAAGAGTCTGACCAACCGCGCGCTGGTGATTGCGGCGCTGGCCGAAGGGAAATCGATCCTGCGCGGAGCGCTGGCCAGCGAAGACACGCACGTGATGATTGAGAGCCTCGCGCGGCTGGGCATTGTCGTGGAAGAGTCAGCGGCGGGAACGCAACTCGCCATCCAGGGCTGCGGTGGAGAGATTCCTGTTCAACTGGCTGATTTGTTCGTCGGCAACAGCGGCACCACGGTCCGCTTTCTCACCGCCATGCTCGCTGCCTGCGATGGCGACTTCCGCCTCAGCGGGGTGCCCCGGATGCACGAGCGGCCGATTGCCGATTTGATTGCCACGCTGAATCACCTGGGGGCCGATGTTTCCAGCCAACTGAATACCGGTTGTCCCCCCGTCCTCATCAACGCGAGCGGCCTGCAGGGAGGCGAAGCGACGGTTCGTGGCGATGTCTCCAGCCAGTTCTTGAGCGCCCTGCTGATGGCAGCCCCCTATGCTCGCGAACCGGTTTGTTTGCGGGTCGCGGGCGAGCTTGTTTCCCAGCCTTATGTTGAAATGACTTGTAAGCTGATGCAAGATTTCGGAGGGCGAGTCGATACCGCTGATCTGTCGCGGTTCGTTATCCCCGGCCAGCAGCGGTATCAGGCTCGCGAGTATGCAATAGAACCGGATGCTTCCGCGGCGAGTTACTTTTGGGGCGCTGCGGCAATCACTGGTGGCGAAGTGACGGTTCGCGGTCTCGGCCAGGATGCGCTGCAAGGCGATGTCGCCTTCGTCGATTGCCTGGAGCAGATGGGCTGCGAAGTTCGCAATCAAGTACAATCGATCACGGTCATCGGCAAGCAACTGCACGGCATTGATGTCAACATGAACGCGATCAGCGACACTGCCCAAACGCTGGGAGTCGTCGCGCTCTTCGCTCAAGGTCCGACGACCATTCGCGGCATTTCCCACGTCCGCCACAAAGAGACCGACCGCATCGGCGATCTGGCCCGCGAGCTGCGGAAGTTCGGCGCCACGATCGATGAGTTCGAAGACGGCCTGCGAATCACGCCGCCGGCCAATTACGATTCCTTCCGCGGCGCAAGCATCGCCACGTACAACGATCATCGCATGGCCATGAGCCTGGCGTTGGCCGGATTATGGCTGCCCGGCGTGGTCATTAATGATCCGAGTTGCACGGCGAAGACTTATCCGCAGTTTTTTGAAGATTTGTGGCGCTGATCACAAAGGGCGCGGCGGGGGTGGAGTAAGCAGACTACATTCCTCAAAACGTCCACAACAGCAGCGTCGAGTAATCCAGATCATTCGGCCGCTTCCCTTGGGGCGTGCTGTCGTAGCGGTCGATGACGCTGAGCTTGAGGCTTAGGCCCCAGGCCTGCGCGAGGGCGATTTCCCAGGAGAATTGGCTGTTGAGGCGGAAGTCGCTGAACTCGGTCACCTTGGGAAAGTAGTCGGCCTTCATGCTCACCGAGTGCGTGGCGTTGAACTTATGCTTGTACTCGCCGCCGAACAGCAATTCGGGGTGCACCGTGTTATCGGGGCCGCCGATTTCGTTCGAGAACGCAACACCGGTGCGCGTGATGAGCGTGGTCATGTTGTTCTGAATGAACTCGTAGCCAAAGCCCGTGTCGCCCGAGAGGCGAACGTCGAAGGCTTTGAACTCATCGTATTCGGTCAGGCCGTGAATGAAGTAGTTCCAACGCGAACCGGGCATGGGCCATTCGAGGCGGCCATCGATCAGGGCGGTGTTCGCGGTGGTGACGCCGTTTGCCGATTTTTGAATGGAGGTTAACTGAATCGCCTGCACGAAGGTCTCGGTCTTGTGCTTGGCCGTGACACCGAACCGGACGTTGAAGGTCTGGGTGTTGCCATCGGTGCCGTTTAGTCCGAGCTCCACGTTTCCTTCCCAGGGATCCCAGACCTTGGCACCCCAGAGGCCCCAAGCGGGTTCTTCGACGATCATTGGCGGCAGCCGAGCCGTGGAATCCGGAGCGGATGGAATCACTTCCGGTCCCGGCGCGGGAGTGGGTTGAGCACTGGACAGTCCCGAGCCGATGGCCGCCGGTTGCGGGTTGGCCGGTGGGCTGTTTTGAGGCGCATAGGGTGCGAACGCGGGGCCGCTCACCGGTTGTTGGGGCAAGGGCTGAAACGCAAAGGGGGGCGGCGGAGCAGGCGGTGGGACGGCGGGCGTTAATGCATTCGGATCGCCTGCTTCGGGCGGCGGGGGCGGCAATCGGAATGGCCCGTCGAAGCTGAACTCCTGCGGTTCTTGCGCTTGGGAGGCCAGGGGCAAACTCAGTGCGGCTAGGCCGTAGCAGAGCGTGAGCCGCAAAATCCAGCGGGGAAGACAAGACATTTCAATGATCTGCATGACAAGTACCCGCCAGGCGCGCGCGGAGTGGCCCTCGGTCTGATGAGGGGCGGAGAATACCAGCGTTCGATACGCGGGAAAAGGCGAATTAAAGCGGTGCAAACAAGCCGCTCACCAGCAATGACTTGCCAGCAAAACAAGTGTCGGCGAAGGCCGGCAATTAATTGGTTTGGATGGTTTGTATCGACTGGGAAGATTATGACGCAAAGTGCGTAAAACGTGGGAGATATGCTGGCTTTCGCCTGTCGGCAGATGGTTCAGATTTCTGTAGAAAATTTTCAAAATCCTAAAGCTTGATGGGCAGTGAGGTTAACAAGCCTGGACGTCACAGCTTGTCAAAAATCTATTTGCCTAAAGGGCGTTGATCCTCCACACTTAGCTGCACAGCGGTTTGCGCACAAGATTTGCGCGAAATTTATGCGTCACCCCGCGGCATGGAGGAGAGCCGGTGATTGACGCGCGAGCGGTAAATTGCCCGTGAGGCCAGGCGGCCTGCGGGGATCGGAACAGCGACCATGAAACGCAGCATCAGAACTCTGGGCCTCCTGGCTGTTGTTAGCACTCCCCTCTTTGCGACCTGGTCGCCGGCCTCGGCGCAGGGAATCGCCGGCAATTCGTGCTGTGGCCCGACGGTCACGCAGCGGGTCGTCTATAAGACGATCTACGAGCAGCAGCCCGTCACCGCCTATAAACTCGTCAGCGAGCAAAGGCTGGAAGAGCAGGAAGTGACTGTCCATCGGCAGGAGTGGGTAACGGAACCCCGCCAGCGGCGATACATGGTGAGCAAGCCGGTCGTCGAAACCGAAATGCGCGAAGAGAAGTACACGGTGCTCAAGCCGTTTACTGAAACTTCGTATCGCGAGGAAACGGTCGATCAAGTGCGGTGGGTGACGGAGACCGAGAATCGCCAAGAGCGCTATATGGTGACCAAGCCGGTCGTGGAAACGCAAATGCAGCAGGAGCAATACACGGTGCGCCGGCCGGTGCAAGAAACCGTTTATCAAGATCAGACCTATACGACCTATTCGCCGGTCACCACCTATTACAACCAGACAGTTGATATGGGTGGCTATGTCAATCAAATGGCTTACCAGCCGGGGAATGTCCGCAATCGGCTGACTTGGGTGCCGCGTGGTTATGCCGTCGATCCGGCCACCGGCGCATATGTGTTTCAACGGGCTGGCTATCGCTGGGTGCCTTATCAGGCTCCCGGCGTGTTGCAGCCGCAAACGGCGTATGTGCCCAATCCCGTCACGCAACAAGTGCCAGTAATCAGCTATCAGCCACAAGTGGTCGCCCAGAAGGTTCCGGTGAACGTGACTCGCTATGTCGATGAAGTAATCACCACCGAAAAGCCCGTGCAGGTCACGCGCTACGAACAGGAAGAACAAGTCCGCGAGTTTCCGGTGCAAGTGCAAAAGCAAGTGGTCGAGCGGATCACGCGCAAGATTCCCGTTGAAACCACTCGTTACGAGCAGCAAGAATTCACCCGCCAGGTGCCGATCACCGTACAGAAGATCGTGACGGAAGAACGGGTCGAGGATTATCAGGTGCAGATCCCGCAAACGGTGACCGAAGTGCGCAAGGTGCAAGTGCCGCGGACGGTGAATAAGTGGGTCGAATATCAAGCTTACAAGCTTGTCCCTAAGACTGTTGTGATGCGCGTGCCGGTGGGCACGTACGACGATGCCATTCTGAATGGCACCACCACATACTACGCCCCCCCCGCGCCCACCTTGCCGCCGACCATCATTCAGTCGAGGCCTGTTCAGCGACCTGCAGCGGCTCCTGTTCAAAGGCCCGCCGACCCAACCGTCCCCGTCCAGCCCAAGACCCCAGCCGACACGACGCCGATGCTGGAAAAGGCCCCGCCGAATTTACAGGGACCGACCAACGGCGGCACCGAAGCTCCCGCAGCGGATCCGACTGCGCCCCCGGCTCCCGCTCCCGCTCCCGCTCCCGCTCCCGCTCCCGCTCCCGCACCCGCACCCGCACCCGCACCCGCTCCCGCTCCGGCCGGGCCGCTCTCCGCACGCCTCAAGAACGCATCCCTTGCGAGCCCGATGCCGCGCGGCAACCTCGGCGGCTGGGGCGGCGACACCGGTCTCGACATCGCCGGCGATCACCTCGACGTCTTCGCCGTCGGCGCCGGCACCCTCGACTACTCGGAGTGGGGCCACACGCGCTGGACGACCGGCAAGGACACCGCCTTCAGCGTCCGCCTCGCCCTCGACGAGCCCATCCCGTGGGGCGAGCACCTCGCAGTGGACGGCCTGACAGAGCACCACGTCACGCACGTGTATTATACACATTTGTCGAAGGTCACCACCAACCAGGCCGAGGGCAG
>JAYTUF010000513.1:0-6078 GCA_043744755.1 Anatilimnocola sp. | reverse complement strand
GCCCTGCGTCGAATGGCGCAACACAGTTTAAGGCCAAAGGTTGCGAGATCATTCGCAGAGAATTCAAGCGGTTGAAAACCTGTGAACCGGCTGTCGCGACCTGGTGCATGGCTTCGTCAGGCTGTCGATGAGTTGCCATTGGCCGCGCGACCGCACGCTTGAGTGCGATGAGGCGTTGGCGATTGCCGACAGCCATCGACAGGTTGTTCCCAGGCACTTCTCGGTGGGTGGTGATTTGAACTTCGAGGTTCATGCGTGTACCTCGCTCGCGGTGAGTTGGTGGCGCAGTTGTTCGAGGTTCTGCCGCAACTGAGCATCGCTATCGATTTGCTCCGTGATCTTGCGGGCCGAATGCAGAATGGTGGTGTGATCCCGCTTGCCGAGCAACTCGCCAATGGTGGCGAAACTGGCGGACGTGAGTTGCCGGGCGAGATGCACGACGACCCCGCGGGCTTGAACCAGGTTCCGCTGCCGGCAATCCCCTTTGAGCGCGGTGAGGGGTATCTCAAAGTGCTTGGCGACGGCAGTGACGATCCGGCGGAGCGTGGCTTTTTCGTCGGGCAAATGATCGGCCAGCAATTCATCGACCAGCGCTTCGTCAATCGGCCGTTTGTTCGTCGTCGATAGATGAGCCAGTTGCAACAGCGCATGACGCAAGGCCGCGGCGGTGAGAAATGCCGGCGTTGCGGAGGTGCGTTGAACGAGTCGTTCGCGGGCATCCTTCGAAAGATCCAGTTGCTCGCGCTCGGCATAATGGGCCAGCAACGCGGCGCGGGTCGTTTGCTCGGGCGGCAACAGGGGCACGCACAGACCGCCCGACAGGCGGCTGATCACGCCCGGCGAAAGTCCCTCCGTCTCGGCGGGCAACTGCTTCAGTGTCACCACCACGAGCGAACCACGCTTCAGCCAGCCATCCAAGCGATTCTGCAATTCTTCCAAAGCGGTTTTTCGATTGGCCAGACGCTGCAAGTCATCGAGCAGCACCACATCAGCCCGGCCCATCCGGCTGCGGTACTCGGCCAGCGAATCGGTTTCGACCGCATGACCGGCCGCGCGGGCGAAATCGGCACCGGTGGTCCGAAAGATGTTTGTACTCCCCAGGTGCTGCGCCCGCAGATCGACCAGCAGCATCGCCAGGCTGGTTTTGCCCGTGCCGCTGTGGCCGCAAAAGACCAGCGGGTTGCCGGCCGGCTGCGGCTGGCGGACCAATTCTTCCAATCGCCGGACCAGGGCGTTCTCGGCCCCGAACAACAAAGGTTCGGAAGGCGACGAATGCGCGCGCAGGGACGCGGCAGTGCGTGCTGTTGAAGGTGGAGCGAGAGTGAATGTGCCGCTGATCACCGAACCGTCCGGGCAGGCCAAAACAGCCTGAAAAAGCAGCCAACCGCGGGCTGAAATCGCAATCCCGAAGTATAGCAAATTTGGCCGGCAGGTACGAGCCGCCCCGGCACAATCCGTCGATTATCTGGCCGGCTGTAACTGCTTGACAGTCTTGATGATGCGACTTACGGCCGAATGAATTTCCGCACGCGTCGTGGTCACGCCTAAGCTGAACCGGATCGCGCTGTGTACAACGCTCTCCGGCAGCCCCATCGCGACGAGCGTTGGTGAAGGTTCACTCGAGCCGCTCGCGCAGGCGGAACCTGTTGAACACGCCACCCCGGCCAGGTCGAGCGCCATCACCAAGGCTTGCCGGTCAAGTGGCGGGAAGCTGATGCAGAGCGTGTGCGGGGTGCGAAGAACATCGCCACCAATGACCACAGAATTCGGAAGTTCTTGCCGAATATGTCCTTGCAACTGATCGCGCAGTTCTCGCATGTTTCCCAAGCGTTCACTGGATTCTTGTTGCCAAAGATCGAGCGCTGCGTGAAACCCAACCGCCAGCGCCGCATTCTCAGTTCCTGGCCGGAGCGAAGCTTGCTGGAACCCGCCGAACATCTGCGGTTGTAATTGCACGTCGTGCCGGATCAGCAGGCCGCCGATGCCGATGGGACCGTGAAACTTGTGCGCGGCCAGGGTCATCGCAGCGACACCCAACTCCCGAAAATTCACGGGCACTTTGCCGATGGCCTGCACCGCATCGGTATGAATCAGCGTGTTCGTCCCCGCCGCTAATTGCGCCGCCTCGGCCACCGGTTGCAGCACCCCCGTCTCATTACTAGCCAGCATCAGGCTAATCAGTTGCGGACGATCTTCGCTCTGGCGATGCAGAATCTCCGCAATTGCTGCCAGATCGATTACGCCGGTCGGCAGGACGGGTAAATGATGAACGGACAGGCCACCACGGCGGAGCTGTTCCGCGGTCGCTTGAATGCTCGGATGCTCCAGCGAGGAGATCGCCAGGCCGCGCAATTTCTCGGCCGGATTCAGCAAGCCGTGCAGCGCGAGATGGTTCGCTTCCGTGCCACCGCTGGTGAAGATCAACCGGTCGGCGGCCATGCCGGTCGTGTGCGCGCCCAGCAAATTCAATAGACCTTCGCGGGCCTCTTCGACCAACCGCCGCGCGCGACGGCCGGCCGCATGTTGACTCGCGGGATTCGCGCCGCACTCGCGCCAGACTCGCGTCATAGCTTCCAGCACGCGTGGATCCAGCGGCGTCGTGGCGTTGTGATCGAGGTAGATCGGTTCCGTCAGATGGGCACTCTCGCCCGTCTGACGGGCAAGAGTGCCCATCTGACTCACCCTTTGTGACAAGCCAGGCAACTCTTCTGCAGCGTCGAAATCTGCTGCAGCGGTGGCGAGTGAGGCTTCGATTCGGCGTGGCAGCGCGTGCAGCAAGCGACCTCGCGCTGCTCGAGCGCCGAGGCCACTTGTTGCTCGATGGTCCTCATGGAACCTGCTGAGCTAAAGTCGTTTCCCAGCCAACAAGCGGCCGGCAATTGAAGCGCGAGCAAATGCCGGGCGGCGTCCTGGTTGGAATTGATGGGCCTGGCGATCGCTGTTCCATTGTTCCCGCGCAACGCCGGCGGGCGTTGCGCGTTTCGCAGACTGCTCCCCAGGCTGACGACCATTAACACGAGCGCCGCGGTGAGGGCCATGCCCACGATTCCTTGCACCAGCAGCGGCCAACGCTCAGCCGCCGCGCGTTTCTGGGGAGACGCGAACTCATGTGGCAACTGCACCTCCGCAATGTCCCGCGGCAAGCGGCGGGCCAGCGGTTGCGTCAGCGGCGTGACGTTGCCGTGATATTCCGGCAACGAAGCGACTTCCTCCGCCGACAGGCATTCGTGAAACATCGCCACCGCGGGGCGGAGCGCTTCGGCCAACTGCCGGCAATCGTGGCAGCAGCGCAGGTGATGTTCAACCGCGCCGTCGCTTTCATGCCCCGCGGGGAACGGGCCACGGGTGAGAATATCAAACACTTCGTCACAATGAATCAGGAGTTTCATCGAGAATCTCCAACACTACTTGCAATAGACCGCGAGGACTCCGCGCGATCGGTGGATTTGTTCAGCCAGACAGCCAATTGCGTCAGACCCAGTCGCACGCGATTCTTCGCCCCACTGACGCTGCATTCCATCGCCTGGGCGATCTCTTCAAACTTCAGTTCGCCAAAAAAACGCAGCCGCAAAGCATCTGCCTGCGTCTCGGGCAACCGCGCCAGGAAGGCGTGCAACTGAGCGGCGTTTTCCCGGGCCAGCAACTGGGCAACGGGCGATGCTTCGGCTCCCGCATCGGCCGTTCGTTCGTCCGCTTCCAGCGCCACCCGCAGCTTGCTCCGCCGCCCGGCAATGCGGGTGCATTGATTCAACAGGATCGTCCACAGCCAGGTCCGAAAACTGTACTTCGAGTCATACGTATGCAGCCAGCGAAACGCGCACAGCAGCGCCTCTTGCACCGCATCTTCCGCCAATTGCCGATCACCAAGCCGGCTCCGGGCCACCTGCCACAGCGGCCCTTGATACCGCTCCGCCAGTTGCGCAAAGGCCCCCTCATCGCCCGCGAGTGCCGCGGCGATTAACGAGCCATCGGGGATAGGGGGCTGGTCTGGCATAGTTTCCGTGGACGGGGGACACACGCATGATCTGTTAAATATTGTATCTGCCCTTTGGCCCCGTTGCTCGCAACTCGCCTGATTTTCCAGCCCGAAAAGTCGGGGTGCAGGAAGATCAGTTGCCAGATAAGGTGTGCGCCGGCCGAGAACCCGGTAACGAAGAATCTCGGCTGTCCGTTAAACTCCTTTTGCACTTCCTTCACGATGGTGAGCACGGCCTGCAAATCGGCGGGGTCCTTTCCGAGCGAGTTGACGCACGGGGTGACGACGATGAAAGGGAGCTTCTTGCCGCGGGCCTTGGTGAACTGGTCGAAGTTCTGCGCGAAGTCGCGCCCCGATCCGGTGAGTGTGACCATGATCGGCCAGGTCGACTCGGCATTCCACCCCTTCGGCAAGGAAATGTGATACTTCACATCGACTTCCCGCGCCGTCCGCAGTTCCGGTTTGGGTACTACCGGCTCGGCCGCCGAGCAGATGCCAGCACCCAGAGCGAGGCAGCACAACGCGACGTAGGGAAGGCAGTTTTTCACGGCGACACTCTGCGCGAATGAGGCCATGTGGAAAGGGAGGACGTACTTTAACCGCTGTCAGCGCCCCCGGTCCCCCGCGACCATCCGACCGCGGCTCGTGTCGAAGATACGAGTACGCTTACCCCAGCCATCCCGCCGCAAAGTGCGTTATCCAATTGCTCCCAAAATACGAAGTCTACTCATGAACTTCGAAAAATCGCGCAGAGTCTTCAAGTCCTCGTCAGGAATCCCTTCCGGTTCAAAGTGCATAATGTCGTTCCGAATCTCCCTGATCTCATCGAGTCGTTTCACAAACTCTGCTCTATCGAGCGCTAATCCCACCTTCTTCCATCGCTTGTCACTGCCTAACAGCCAGACGTAGTCTCCAAACGTCAAATCGCTTACACCCGCGACTTTGCGATCCTTATCGTTTGGGTCTTTGGCCTCGGTGAGTTCGGACGCCGTAAACTTGCCGTGAATCAGCTTACGGATACTATTCTCGATTTCACCGATGAGCAGGAACGGCTCCCCCAGCTTCCGGAACTGCTCGCTGAAGTCTGTGGCCGTGACGATTCCACAAATTGTGCGATCGGCTGCCTGCACGAGAACATAGTCGTATTCTGTGATATACGTAATTGCCGAAAACAGTGAATCTTCGATCTGGACGATATGGGGCTGCTCCATGCAGTCGCGAACGAATGCACACTTCTGTTGGAGGGCCAACCGACTTCCAATGGTCTTCCAGCTCACGACCCCCTTCACGTCACGATCCGTAGTCATGACGGGAATTTGCGAGAAATCGTGAGTTAGCATTAAGGTGACGGCCTCACTGAGTTGGTTGTCCGGCTTAATGGTGGTAGGCTTCCGGTTGGCGGATTCGAGTCGGCCGATTCGGAAGGTTTCCTGCGGGTTAACTGGTACCTGCTTGGAACCCGCTCGAATGAAGGAGATTGGGCCGTCGATAAACGCAAATTCGAAGTCGGGATCGGTTTCGAGTTCGGCAGCCTCAAGGCGGCTTCGGATATTTGCGACGGCGCGAGAACCACGCCGGGAGTTGCCAAAGCAAGTCAGGAAGGTCCGAACGGTCTCTACGGGTGGAACAACACCCTTATCGATTTGTTGCTTGATATCTTTAAGTTTGTCTAGCGACATAGTGGCTCCACTTACACCTCCGACCTAGCGATTATCTCACCCACCGTCGGGGCAAGGTAAATCGCTCACGAGTCATCGTCAATCGCGTAACTCGATGTTTTGAAAGGTGTTTGGGCATATTCTTACACGCCCGAAATGACATCGCAACTCCTGGGCACGAAAATAGTTTGTACAAAGCTTCTCGACCAGGATCGAGCGGCGAATGGAACACCCAGCGTTCGAGGATCGGGCCCGTCAGAGGCACTACCGCGGTGTGACCCCTCCGGGGTCAAGTTGCGATTGTTTGACCGCTACCCCGGGTGTCGGCTGCGCCGAAACCCGGGGCTAAGGGCTGTGATCCCTGCGGGATCGTACCGACAGTCGTCGCTCGGAATTCGACCCTGAGATTGGTTGGAGTCCCGGCTTCAGCCGGTCTTCTTGCGA
>JAYTUF010000512.1:0-6081 GCA_043744755.1 Anatilimnocola sp. | reverse complement strand
ACCGTTGAATAACCGCACGTTTTCGGTGTCATTTCGGTTGAACTACAAAGGGCTGGAGTTGAAGCCCCAGCAGCCGTAAATAGTACCAAAACCATTTTCACGAATGCATTCGACCGAGACTTTAGGAGTGAATTACATGTTTCCTCTCTCATCACCACTTGCTTATAAAAAACTTAGCTTACGACGGTCGGCCTGGCCACGTATGGCGTTCACACTTGTAGAATTGCTCGTCGTGATTGCGATCATTGGCGTGCTGGTCGCGTTACTGCTGCCTGCCGTCCAGGCGGCGCGTGAATCGGCCCGTCGCACGCAGTGCAGCAATCATCTGAAGCAGATCGGCCTCGCATTTCATAATCATACCGATACGCATGGTCATTTCCCCACAGGTGGCTGGGGCTGGGATTGGGTCGGTGATCCAGACGGCGGATTTGGACAGGATCAGCCGGGGGCTTGGACATATAATATCTTGCCGTTTATCGAACAGACGGCCTTGCGTGAAATTGGCATCGGGCAAGCGGGCGCCTTAAAGCAAGCAGAACTGGCGAAGCTGGTAGGCACCCCGATCAAGTTTTATCATTGTCCTTCCCGCCGCACCCCCAAGCTCTATTTTCTTAAGTATCAACCCGTGAATGCGGCGACCGTCGCCAGGAGCGCAAAACTCGATTACGCCGTGAATTGCGGCGACAAGGGAAACGAACACCTATCGGGTAGCGCTACAGAAGCACCACATGCCCCGGAAGATTTTCCAGGCATTCACCATGATCGAAGTCAAGTCAGGCTAGGCGAAGTCACGGATGGCTTGTCGAATACCTTTATGGTAGGCGAAAAGTATCTGAACCCAAACAATTATGAAAACGGGCTGGACGACGCGGACAATGAAAATTTGTATTCCGGGTTTGATAACGACAATTCCAGGTCCACGGGCAGCAATCGATTTCCTCCCCGACGAGATTCCAAATTGCTTTCCAGCCTGCAAGTGTTTGGCAGCGCTCATCCGGGTGGCTTTAACATGGTGATGTGCGATGGTTCGGTAAGGGTTTTTCAATACGAAATTGACCAGTTTAGTTATCAGTGGCTCGGCAATCGAATGGACGGCGAGGTCATTACGTGGAAGTTTTGAGAATGCCCATACTAAGTCAACCTCCGACCTATCGATCCAAGGCAAGCCCCTGCGGCCTGTGATCGGCGGCGGACTCCACGCTTTGAACTGCAGGTCGACGCATGCCAGCTTCTTCCCGCCCTTGCCGGGATTCAAAGAATGTGGCGCCGCATCCGAACTTTACGTCTGCGCAGGTTTATATCTTCGGCAGCGCTCACACCGGCGGCTTCAATGTCGTCTTGTGCGATGGCTCCGTCCGGATCGTGCAATACAACATCGACCAGGACAACTTCCGCCGCCTCGGCAATCGCGAAGACGGCGAGAACCTGACCTGGAAGTTTTAGCGCGGAGCGTAGCGACGCGCAGGTAGCCCGCCGCGTCAGCCAGGGAGTGCCGCGCTTAGACGAACCATTTTTCACGGCGCGTTCCAGGCTCGTGCGCGCTACCGCACGGTTGCCAGATCGACATCAACTTGCAGCACTCCCTGGCTCATGCGACGGGCTTCCTGGGGCAAGTTAGAAACTTGCCCCACGATTTAACTCGACCAGCGTCACGCGGCGGGGCGCGAGGCGGATTGTGGCTGCGACGCGAACTCTTCCGCGATCACGGCCTGATTCGGCCCTCCATTCAAAACTTCGTTGTAAGTCCGCATCCAAGCGGAAGCATCGCGGAGCGTGAGACCGCGGGCAACCAACTCGCGGCGGGGCAGCAGCAACACGGAATACAGAGCGGGGAGCGGCTTCGACATGACCAGTTTCCTCCAAAAAATGAATAGTGTACATTTGTACCTATTAGACGGCCGGCTTGGACACGTCTGGTCCGAGCTAGCAAAAATCTGCTGATTTTTTTCTAGGGTGGGTCCACGTAGCCTGAAGCCATTGCTTCGGGCGAGTGGTCGGTCTCAGAAGAATCGCCCGCAGCAATGGCTTCAGGCTACGGGATTACTTAACCTCCGGCGCAGCGCTGCCACCGCCGAAGCGCTGCGCGTAGATTTCCATCAGCGACCGCGGGCGGATTTCGTACTGCGGCACTTCGCCGAAGTTGAGTTGCGCAATGGGCCGCAGGATGTCGCGGTCAATGCAGCGGATGAGCTCCGCGAGCTCCGTTTGCACGGCGCTGAGCGCCACAACGAACGGAATCCACCGGCCGGAAAAGCCGCTGCCGCTGGTCGAGGCTTGGATGATCTCCGGCGGCACTTCCAGCGCCTTCCAAATCTCCAGGTCGAGATCTTTCTTCCAATGAAAGATGGCCGTGTAACCCGCCACGCCCTGCGGCGGCGTGTAATCGACCAGCTTGCGGCCGTCGGCATCGTACAGCAGCGGCAACGTCATCGCCCCGCCCGACTGCCGGGCTTCGACCACTTCGCGGGCAATCTCTCGCCAACTGATTTCCTGACCATCGGGCAACTGCACTTTGCGATCCGGCGGATACCAGAAGATGTCTCCCAGATACGCGTCCTTAATCATCCGCAGGCGGATGGTGCGCTTCGCGCCTCCTTCCATCCACTTCTCATACCAGGACGGATAAGCGCGGGCCAGCAGCGCGCAGCCATACGGATTCGTGCATTCGGAATCGAAGGTCGCGTTGAGCGCGAGGGGAGCATAGACTTCCACCTCGCGGTCCTTCTCGCGCATCACATAGCCAACCGGCTCGTCGCCTTGCATCAGCAGCCGGCAATCGCGCGGATGACGATCCTTGAGCGCGGCGACTTCAATCAGGCCGCGGAACTCGCCCGCGAACGACTCGCGATACATGACTTCAAACGGCATGAAGCCATACAGCTTGGCTTTGAGGAGTTGATGGGCATACTGCGTCCAAAGCCGATCCCATTCCACTTGCACCCAGCGATTCATCGCCGCCTGCGGGCCGCGGACATCGACCTGGGCCGACATTAGCAGGCCGTTGCGAGCACCGAGCGCGATCCGCACCTGCGGATCGTAACGCATCTGATCAGCAATGTGCAAAGTGAAGGGAGGCAGGTCATCGACCCGCGTGGTGAGCGGTACGGCTGTGACAGGCTGGCTTGTCCGTTTGGCGCCAGGCCGGCGGAGAAGAGTATCGCGGAGTTTGCTGAAGAGAGTCATGGTTGGTTACCTGTTTCCTAAGTGTTGGGTTGGATTGGATTGGCGCGTCGAGACAAGGTGACAAGGTGACAAGGTGAGGGGGTGACGAAGCATGGAAACTGCAGTTAAATTCACCTTGTCACCCCCTCACCCCCTCACCTTGTCATCCCTAATCCCGCGGCACCGCTCGCGCCTCGCGGAAGTCGATGTTGAAGTTGGTGACGCTGGGGGCGGCGTCGAGCGGGCTGCTGACTGCGGGAACGTTGCGGCGCGCGGCGGCGATCTCAAGCAACTCGGCCAGATAGGCGTCGTACTGTTCTTGCAGCACCGTCGGCGCGACTTCGCCGCGGCGGATGGCGAGCAGGTAGATGGCAAGCGCGGCGTTCGCATCGCGGCACCAGGCATTGCCGGCCAGGCTCGCGAGCGGGTAGCGCAATTCGAGGTACGCATTCATCCGTCCCGCGGCCCGTTCGATCGCGCGGTCGATGTGCGCTTCTTCCGCCGGCGAGAGCGTGCCGCTTGCATCATCATCAACGCTGGCCAGCAGCAGAGCCGGAGTCCAGACAGCTTCGAGGTCGTCGGCGGTGCAGTAAGGAGTGGACATGGGAGGCTCCGGGGTTCGGGGTTCGGGGATCAGGAGGTCGGGGGGTCGGGATGTCAGGGATCAGGAGTCAGGGGTCGGGAGGTCGGGAATCGGGAATCAGGAAGTCGGGATTCATGATTCAAGAGTCAAAGGTCAGAAGTGCAAGCAAGATTCACAATCTGACTTTCTGATCCCCTGACCTCCTGACCTCCTGACGTCCTGACCCCAGACCCTTCCCCTGCTAGTAACTGCCACCCGTGATGCGCCCGTACGCGATGGCTTCGGGCATATAGAGCGCGGGGATGCCGTTGAAGACGGCGCTCAGTTGCCAGCCGCTCGGGTCATGCGTCGGATAGGCGAACGGATGAAAGCCATACCGTTCGTTCTTCGGACCATTCGGTCCTTCGGTCACAATCTCCGAACCTTCGAGGAACTGCGTCCAGCGGCGCGACGGAGCGGGGAAGAACGCAGCGTGCGTATCGGCAATCAGCTTGCTGAACGCTTCGGTCGATCCGTTCCAAATCTCCAACCCATAATCGATCACATGAAACGTGACCCACGGAATCGCCCGCAGCACGGCGGAAAATTCACCCGCGCCGACGCGTTCGAGCGACTCGAAGATCACGTTGGCCGAACCTCCCTGGGCTTGCACCTTGGTGTTGTTCACCAGGTATTGCCAGCCCACGCTGGTCAGCACCACGTGCGCGAGTCCGAGGCCCGTGAGCTGCACCATCGCGGCATTGATCTGGTGCAGATGCTTCGGGATGTCGGTGCTGGTGGTCGCCCAGTCGGCATTCAGGATATTGCCAGCCCCGAGCATATCGAGCTGGGTCAGATTGCCGGCCGGCACGCGGAAGCTGACATCGACGACGCCGCCGGAGAAGCCGTGCCGCAGGTCGTCGCCATCCTCCAGGAACGAGTACGAGCCGCGGAGCATCGCCGCGGTTTGAAACTCGATCAGGTTGGCGAACCGCTGCGAGAGATAGGCTTCCTGCCGCGTGACATAGGTCTCGCCGCGGGCATCGAGTTCGTCGGTGGGTCCGCCGATCGCGCGGCGGTTCAGCAACTCCTCGTCCAGCAGCGAAATCGTTTCGGCCGCTCGTGGAAACGAGCCGCTGACCGACTTCACCAACTGCGGTTGTTGCCGGCTTGAGGTCATCCCCGGCGTCCGCCCCGTCGCCACCCGGCGGGTGTTGGGAACCACGTCGTACGAAAAGTTTCGACCCGATTGCTGCACGCGGTTCGTGCCGCTGAAATTCCATCCAAATAGCCGCTGCAACGTCGTGCCCGGCAAATTCAGTTGGTTGACCGCTTTGATGATCGTCTTGGGCGCCAAGACTTGAGAAACAGAAAGACCCATGGTGAAACTCCAATGTGAAAAAATGGAACGCGAACAAAATGAACAGGGATCAGGAATCAGGAATCAGGAATCAGGTGTCAGGAGTTAGAAGTCTCCTACGACACCGTCGCCGTCGTGCCGCCGAGGTTGGTGACCAGCCATTTCAGCGTGCTGGAGGCGGAATAGATGCATTCAATGAGCACCTGGCTGCCGATCTTCTCGCTGGTAGTGCTGAAGGCGACTGAACTGGCCGTGGCACTTCCTTTGTGAATCAAATCGCTGCTGCCGCTGATCGTCAGATCGGCGTTGGCCAATTGCGTGATCCGGTAGGTAAGTCCGTTCTGCTTCGTCGGCAGCGTGAACGTCGCCGCCGCAGTGGCCAGGAACATCAAGCCGTTATCCGCCGCGGTGAGCGTGTAGCTGGTGCTCTTGCGATAGATGCCCCGCGGGCTGAGCATGGGCGCCGGCGAGAGGGGCTTGCGATCGAACACCATTTGCCGAGCCAACTGCTGCCGAGCGCGGGGATCGACATCGTGCAGTTGCCCTTCGCGAACCAGGCCATGCACGATCATCTGCGAGAAGCGATCGGTGGCGACGCCGCCGACGAGCATGTCCTGATGCTGTTCGAGTACGCCGACGGGAATCTGCGTGCCATCGTTGGCATCGGGATCATAGATGGCCACCTTGCCGTCGCTATCGCGATAAGCCAGAACCACGCCGGCCCGCAGCGTGGTATCGGGCGTGTTGCCGCCATCGACCGTGGCGTCGTCGATGATTGCCCGTTGCGTGACGATCTGGTCCTGGCCATTCCGGCCGGACCAACTGATTTGCGCTTGCTCGGATTCGACTGCCACTTCGAACCCCGGGACATTGCCTGTCGTGAACTGAGACATGGTTGAACTCCTGGTGGTGAGAAAACAAAAAACGTGAACGGATCTGGGAGGGCGAAACCACTGGGAGGGCGAAATTTCTGGGAGGGCGAGGCTCCTGCCGAGCC
>JAYTUF010000511.1:0-23258 GCA_043744755.1 Anatilimnocola sp. | reverse complement strand
ACGAGAGCGGGCGGCCGGTTGCGCCCAATTCGATTGCATCGATCGTGAAAAGCAAGTTTAGGGCAAGGATGAACCAATCGAATGGGAGGGTCACTTGCGAGTCTGCACGCGTTATTTGTATATCGTCCCAAAGGCGCGAAACCGTCTTGGGTTGATCTAGCTGGAACAAGACCTGAGCTCCAACGCCAAGGAGGCATCGCTCGGTAGGTAGGTGTTTCGTCGGTAAGATCATTTGGATTTTGGGACGTTTTCAAAAATGTCACACGTAGAAAAGAAGTATGCGAGGACCGCTGTTACGGCTGCGATCTGGGGTGGCTGAACGAAGTGCTCTCCACCTGCAAATCGCCATAGCGCGGTGAAAATCGCCTCACTTCCAAGTCCACTATCTCGCAAAATTGCGTATTGTCTCCGGAACGCTTCTGCAATTGCTTCGCCCGAACTCGGGTCGTACATACCGTTCAGGTAGGACTCCACCAATCCTTGTCGCTGCCTGCCGACAAGCAGAAGGCCCTGTTGTTCGGGGGCAAGTTCATTGTGTTCCAACTTATCCGGATCGGGAGGGGAAATCGGCACGTTCAATGGCACATCTGCACGCGAAAGGTAATCGATGATTTCCCGAATCGAAGGAAATCCAAGTCGATCGACATTCTCTTCAGTGGGTCCAGGACCGAACAAATCCGTAAGTTGCTCGACCGAAAGTTTTTCCAATTCCACCCAAATTCGCTCGAACGTCCACCGTTGGAACGTTACTGCGGGGCTTGCTTGCTGTAGCCTGAGCAATTCCGGCCCGGTGACCTTCGTTAGCCCTTCATCGTTGTGCATGTAAATGAGTTGCTTCAGTATCGCACTTCTTCGGTTCATCGTATCCGAGGCAGCGGCAAAGTCATGCCTCATTTTCTGAACAACTTCAGCCTCCGAAGCCTCACGGGGCGCAAACGCCGCAAATACCGCCCCGGCACTTACGAGCAATCCATCGAGGCCGCCGTCCCCTTGCGTCAGTCGGATGTTCACGTAGTCATCTGGATGACACTTCTCCATGACCTTGGCAAACCATGCTTGGAATTCAGTTCGCTTTAGGGCCAAATACCGATTTTCGGCTGCTTGTCGGAAATAGCCTCGCTGAAGCCGGTCCATTTCGCACTGCCTTTCTGCAGAACCGCGTATGCGAGATCAGACCTTCTTCCAACTGCCGCTTTGGGCGCTCTCCAGCACCGCGTCGCAGACCTTTTGCGTTTCAAGCGCATCACGGAACGTGGGCCCGGCCGGTTTGCCGCTGCCGAGGCCGGTGAGGAAATCGGCCACTTGATGCACGAAGCTATGTTCATAACCGATGGCCAAGCCCGGCACCCACCACTGGCCCATGTAGGGATGGTCGCCGTCGGTGACGTGAATGCTGCTCCAGCCTCGCAGCGGTCCTTCGTTCCTGTAGTCGTACCATTGCAGCCGATGCAGATCGTGCAGGTCCCATTTCAGCGAGCCGTTCTCGCCGTTGACTTCGAACGTGTAGAGGGCTTTGTGGCCGCGGGCATAACGGGTGGATTCAAACAGGCCGAGCGAGCCATTTTTGAAATGGCAGAGGAACGCGCAAGCATCGTCGATGGTGACCTTCTCGACCTTGCCCGTCAGATTATGCTTTCGCTCCTTGATAAAGGTCTCGGTCATGGCCGTGACATCGCTGATGCTGCCATTGAGCCAGAGCGCGGTATCGATGCAATGCGCGAGCAAGTCGCCGGTCACGCCGCTGCCGGCAGCCGCGGCATCGAGTCGCCACAATGCCGCGCCGCCTTGCGGCAAATCGGCGTTGATCGTCCAGTCCTGCAGAAAGTTGGCCCGGTAATGAAAGATCCGGCCCAGCTTGCCGCTGTCGATGATCTGCTTGGCATACGTCACCGCGGGGATGCGGCGATAGTTGTACCAGACGATGTTGGCCACGCCCGCCTTCTCGACGGCCGCACACATCTCTTCCCCCTCGGCCGTGTTCATCGCCAGCGGCTTTTCGCAGAGGATGATCTTGCCAGCCTGAGCGGCAGCGATCGCAATTTCCTTATGCAGGTTGTTGGGCGTGCAGATATCGACGGCGTCAATATCCTTCCGCGCGAGCAGTTTCTTCCAATCGGTCTCGACCGATTCATAGCCCCACTTCTCGGCAAATGCCCGGGCCTTGGCTTCGTCGCGAGCGCAAACGGCCTTCAGTACGGGGCGGTAGGGGAGATCAAAAAAGTCATTGGCCCGCTTATAGCCGTTGCTATGCGCCCGGCCCATGAACCCGTACCCAATCATGCCAATGTTGAGAGGTTTGGCTGCCATCGCGTGTTGCTCCTCGTGTCCGCTAGAAATGCTCGTTCGCAAAGATCGCTAGTGTACGAAATGTCGCGGGCGGGGACGAGGTGCGGGAGGCGGCGGACGAGAGGTAATCGCGATGGATGATGCACTCGCAGGGCAGCCCCTCACCCCGGCCCTCTCCCCGGAGTATCGAGGAGAGGGAGTAGGGAGTAGGGAGTAGGGAGTAGGTTACTTTTTGCAATGAGCCAGCGTCAGCAGTGCATAGCCGGTGACGATGGCGGTATCGCCTTCGAGCCAGCGGGCGTTTTCGTTGACCCAACTGCCATCTTTTTGTTGGCTGGCGGCCAGGGTTTCGATCAGCTCTTTGCGCCAGTCGTGGGCGACGTTCTTATCGTCGACGAACTTGTCGTCGCCCATTGTGTCGAGCGTCTTGGCCATCGTGTGGTAGTAGTAATACAGGCCCGAAGTGCCCATGCCCGGATTCGTCTTCAGGTCATAGTTCTTGGCGAGCCACTTCTTGGCGGCGACGACCCGTTGGTCGTCTTTCTTCACGCCGGCAAAGATCATGCTCTTGAGGCCGGCATAGGTCATCGAAGAATAACTTCGCAGCCCGCCCGTCGTTTCGTCCACGCCGGCCTGGCTCGAGCCGCCGGCGGCGGGGGTGTAATAGAAGCCACCATCCGGGTTTTTCGCGGCGAAGGGCGTGGTGTTGTGTTCGGTTTCGAGATTCTGGCAGCGAGAGACAAACGTCAACGCTCGCTTGATGGCTTCGCTATTCTCGTCGTTGCCGGTGGCCTTGAGCGCATCGAGAAAGAAGCTGGTGTTCGAGAGATCCGGCCGTTTGCTTTTGCCATAGCCGGCGCCGCCGAATTCAAAATCGCTCGGCTTCTTATCGTCCGAAGCGCCCCATTGCAGGCTCTTCACATAAGTGTCGCCCTTCTTTAACAGCGCCGTGTACTTGCCATTTTTGTTAGCGAGGCTGAAGCAGACGAGCCCCAGGGCCGTCTCATAGTTTTTATGATTCGATTCGGCGGCATGGATGCCCCCATCTGCGCGGACGAAGCCTTCGAGATATTTCAAACTCTTGGCGACCTGTGGATCGTCCGGCGAACGGCCATGACGGAGCACCGCCGCAGTGACCAGCGCCGTCACCGCGGGCCCCGCCTGCGGATTGTAGGCGCCCTCCGCCGTTTGCGATTTGGTGGCGAGGAATTCAATCCCCCGCGAGACCATTTGCTCGTAAGTTTTGTTCAAATCCTGATCGGCGGCCAATGACCGACCGGGAACCATCAATGCGCAGCCCAGAGCCGCGCAAACCATTGCTGCCAAGGAACGACGAAGCATGAACCGAGTCCTCTTTCAACAGAGAAACGCCGTTGCAATCTGGCAAGCAACAGACAAGGGGGAAAACACTGCGATTTATTATCAGCCGCCGCGAAAGAAATTCCTAGAGGCGGGGAAGGTCGGGGGACAGGGATCGGGGGTCAGCAGGAAAGAATGCTCAAGTAATATGCATTCTCCATTTTCCGACCTCCCTGACTCCTGACCCCCGACCTCCCGACTCCTGCTCCCCGACTCCTGACTCCGCCTGGCTTCGCTACCATAGGTTGATTACTTCCACACGCCGAACGTCCTCAGCCCCCTCCCTCATGAAGACACCTTTTTGCGATCCACTCGCGGTTCTGATGCAGAACACCGAGTCGCGGTATTGGCTGGCGACTTTGGTGGCCAGACCGGCGGTGAAGGAGGGTGGCCAGCGGCTGGCGCTGCCGGGCGATTGGTCGCAGGGGCAGGTAGTCCATCCGCAAGACGAGGTGATCCTGGCCGATTGTTTGTTGCCGCTGCTGGCGGGGAAGGAAAAGCAAGTTATCTGCGAGTATCGGGCTCGCAGTGAGCAGAACGAATGGCGCTGGTTCCGCTTGCGGGTGCTGATTGAACGAGCTACTGGGGACGCGAACGAGCTGCCGCGATTGCATTGCTGGGCGAGTGAGATCACGCGGCAAAAGCGGGCTGAGCAACTGCTGGCATTGCAAAGCCGGATTGTGCAGCAGTTGGCGACGGGAGCCTCGCTGCCGCACTTGCTCACTGAACTGGCGGCGGGGATCGAAGTCAATTATGTAGGCGCTGCGGTCTCCATTCTGGGTGTCTCGCCCGACGGGAAGTCGCTACGCAATCTGGCGGCACCCAGTTTGCCCAAGCATGTCACGGCGCGCATCGATGGCCTGCCCATTGGCCCACAGGTCGGCGCCTGCGGCAGCGCCGCCGCGCTCGGCGAACGAGTGGTCATTGCCGATGTCAACGGCGACCCGCGCATGCGCGGGTTTGAAGAGCTAATGCGTGAAACCGGCATTCGCAGCATTTGGTCGCAGCCAATCGTCGGCGAACAAGGGCAGGTGTTGGGCACGTTGGCCATCTATCGGCTGCAGGTGCACTCCCCCAGCAACGATGAGATTGAATTGCTCGTGCTAGGGGCGAACTTGGCCGCGCTCGCCATGGAAAACCGGCGGCGAATCGAGTCGCTAATTCGCAGCGAACAGCGCTTCCGCGAGTTGGCCGAAAAGGCGCGCCTCGTCCCTTGGGAAGCCGACCTGAGTGAAGATCGTTATTCGTATGTGGGTCCTCAGGCCGAAGAGATTTTTGGCTATCCACTCGCCCAGTGGTACGCGCCTGGCTTTTGGCGGCAATTGATTCACGAGGAGGATCGCGAGCGGGTCCTGGCCCATTTTCATGTCAACCTTACACAGAGCGAACATTTTGAATCGGAATATCGAATTCCTAGTGCGAGCGGCAAGATCGTGTGGGTGCATGACTATGTCAGTCTTGAGCGCCGCGGCGATCAATCGATTCGCCTTAGGGGTTATCTGGTCGATGTGACAATCCGAAAAACGGCCGAGCAAGCGCAGCGATCCAGCGATGCCTTGCTCGATGCGGTGATGAAGAGCCTGCCCTTTCGTTTGTGGGCCGCGGATCGCGAAGGGCGCGTTATCTTGCAGAACCCAGTGTCACTCCAGCAGTTCGGCGATGTCACCGGCATTCGCGTGAAGGATATGAACATGCCGCCGCAGATTGCCGAGCAGCATGGCCGCTTCGTGCAGCGGGCTCTCGCGGGCGAAGTCGTCGAGGCGGAGATTGCGCATGATTTTCTCGGCACGCATCAGGTCGATCAATGCCTGATCGCCCCGATACATCTGGGCGACTCGATCATCGGCGTGCTGGGCTGCGATATCGACGTGACCGAACAGCGACGCGTCGAAGGGCTGCTCCGCGAATCAGAAAATCAACTCCGCACCCTGCTCCAATTCGCGCCGGACAATATTTTGCAGGCCCAGCGCGATACGACCATTCTCTACTGCAATCACGTGCTCCCGCCGGCCGTGCTGCAAGATGTCATCGGCACCAAGTGCATTGATTGGGTTTCGGGCGACTATCGCTCCGTCGTCACAGCCGCCTTCGAGCAGGTCTTTAGCGCCGGACAACCTTGCAACTATGAAGCGCTCTCGACGAAAGAGCCCGCTGGCATGCGCTGGTGGTCGGTCCATTTGGCGCCCATCATCGATGGCGACCGCATTGATTCGTGCATCATGATTGCCCGCGACATCACCCGCCGTAAAGAAATGGAACAGGCCATCCAGGATCGCGACGAGCGCTTTCGCCAACTGGCCGAAGCGACCGATCAAGGCTTTTGGCTGGTGGACTTGAACCCCGAACGCCTGCTCTATGTGAACCCGGCCTTCGCGCTGATTTGGGGCCTGCCGCAGGAAGCATTTTACGCCGGCCTGCGGGTGGGCGAATCGCGGATCGTGCCCGCCGATCGCCAGCGCGTGCAGCACAGGTTCGACGAATGGCTGGCGGGCACGCGCACGAGTTACGATGTTGAATATCGCATCGAACGGGCCGATGGTCAGTTGCGCTGGGTCCACGATCACGGCGCTAAGATTTTTAATGCTCAGGGTGAGTTGTATCGTGTGAGTGGCATTGTGCATGACGTCACCGATCAAAAGCGGGCTGAAGTGATTCTCCGTGAGAGCGAAGAGCGGTATCGCCTGCTGGCGGAGAACTCTTCCGACCTGATCATGCGGATCAACCGCGCCGGCGAATGTCTCTATGCTTCTCCGGCCAGTCTCTGGCTGCTGGGAATCGAACCGTTGGAAATCAAAGACGGCCGGATCTTCAATGAACTAGTTCACCCCGACGACGTCGCGCGCTTGGCCAACGTGCGGGAAGCCTTCTCCTGGACCGGCAAGCCGGTCTCCATCACGGCGCGATTCCGTCACGCTAGCGGGGAATATCGTTGGCTCGATCTGCTGGCGAAAGTTGTTAGCGAGCCGGTCGTGACTCTCGAACCGAGTACGGCCGATGCCAAAGAAATCTTACTCACCGTCCGCGATGTGACCGACCGCATCACGGCTGAACGCCAATTGCGGCAGCGCGAAGTTGATTTCGCGCATGCCGACCGGATGAGCACCATGGGCCAGATGGCGGCGGAGCTCGCGCACGAATTGAATCAGCCGCTGTATGCCATTGCCAACTTTGCGACCGCCTCGCTCGGAGCGCTCAATCACGCCGGTGATAAAGGCAGTGTGCAAACGAACGAGAACGGCGCGGCGGGGATCGAGAAAGCGCGGCACTGGCTGAGCGAGATCGCTCGGCAATCGCGCCGCGCGGCGGATGTGATTCGCCGCATCAACCTGTTTGTGCGCAAGGGCGAGATGGACCCATCATCGTTCGATCTGTCCGAATGCGTGCGGACCTTGGAGCCGCTCTTGGAAGTGGCCGCCCGCGGACATGAAGCCGCGATTCGTTATGACTTGACGGAGCCACTTCCCACAATTACCGCCGACCGATTGTTGATTGAGCAGGTGATTGTGAACCTCGTTCGCAATGCGGCCGAAGCGATGGAAGACGTCTCGTCTGGCGAACGACAGATTGTGATTCGCACTTATCAAGAGGCAGCGGGCGTCGGCTTATCGGTCACCGATACGGGTCCAGGACTGCGGCCAGACGTAACCGAGCGTGTATTCGAATCCTATTTCACCACGAAGGAAAGCGGCACCGGCATGGGGTTGGCGATCTGTCGCAGCACCGTCGAAGCCCATCAGGGGTGGATTGCAGCGGCGAGCAATCCGGTCGTGAACGCAGACGGCGGACATGGTGCGCTGTTTCACATCTGGTTGCCCTGGAATGAACCGCGCTCGGATAAAGAGCCGCGCACGAAGTAAGCGGTAGCCGCATAATCCAGCGCTTACTACGTGCGCGGCTCCTATTAGGGCGCAGGAAAAGTCAAGTTGTACAATGGAAGATCGCAAAAATGGTTGCAGGTGCCAATTCTGCGGGGTAGCATAACTACGAGCCTGAATCTACCCGCCGGCGATGGCGCTCCATTGCCAGTTGATTCCCGCGTCGTTGGTGCCTGCCTTACAGATCAATTTCCGCTGTGTTTTGGGAGAATGTTCCATGCGAAAACTCTTTCGCAAGCTGTTCAAACCGGCCGTGGTTTGGCTTGTCATTTTGACCTTTAGCCTCAATACGGCCCTGGCTTGTCGCCGCCGCAGTCGCGGATGTCAGCCTTGCTATTCGCCGTCGTCCATGGTGATGCCGTCCTGCGGCACGCCGATGCCAAATGGTGGGATGCCGGGAACGGCTCACCCCGAAGTGCGTCCGCCAGGCACGGGCGAAATTCCTGGGACTCCCGGAACGACCGTGCAGCGGCCTGAATTGGATACGCCCGCCGACATTAAGCCGGTATTGCCTCCCGCGGTGAAGCCTGTTGATCCCCCGGCCGACCCGACGCCAGTTGTGCCGAAGCCTGTCGTGCCCAAGCCGGCCGATCCTGTGCCCGCTGATCCAGTGCCACCGAAACCGGCTGATCCGGTGCCGCCGAAGCCCGCTGATCCCGCTCTGCCGAAACCGGCTGATCCGGTGCCTGCCCCACCCAAGCCGGTTGTTCCGCCGCCAGCGGATGACCCGTTCGCACCTGCGCCGAAACCCGTCGCACCCAAGCCGGCTGATCCGGCCCCGATGCCGGCTCCGCCGAAACCCGTTGTGCCGCCGGTAGATGATCCGTTTGCTCCCGCGCCGAAACCGGTGGATCCAAAACCGGCTGACCCGGCTCCCGTGCCCGCGCCGCCGAAGCCGGTTGTTCCTCCGGAAGATGATCCGTTCGCCCCAGCACCCGCCGCGCCAAAACCGGCTCCTGCACCTGCACCTGCTGAAGTTGACCCGTTCGCTCCGGCCCCTGCCGCACCGAAACCGGCACCAGCGCCGGCACCTGCGGATCCATTTGGTGCACCGGCGCCGGCTCCTGCCGTGCCACCCAAGGCGGATCCGGAAAAGACCGAACCGATCGCTGCGGAAAAACCCAAGGCCGATCCGGTCGATGAACTATTTGCTCCGGAAAAGGCCGCTGTTCCCGCGGTGCCGGCTCCGGCAGCACCCGCCCCGTTGCCCGAGACGCCGGCCGTTCCCGCTGACGATCCGTTTGCTCCCGCGCCGGCCAAGGCTGCTATGCCAGCCCCAGCCCCCGCGCCAGTTCCTGCCAAACCCGCGGCCGAGGCCGATCCGTTCAAGATCTCGGCCGAAGGTCAGTTGCCCGTCCGTCACTGGTCGGACAACACCGGCACGTTCCGGGTGGAAGGTCGCTTGATCGCCATTCTCGATGGCCAGGTCCGCCTGCTGAAGACGACGGGCCGCACCACCACAGTGCCGATGCGCCGCCTGAGCGATGCGGATCAGAAGTATGTGGCCGAAATCATCGAACGCCACGGTTCCGGTTTGGCGGGCCAGGTAGCGGCTCGCTAGCGTGACTGGCTGCTCATTCGGATAGTAATCCCAAGGCCGGCTGCTTCACCGCAGCCGGCCTTTTTTCGTTTTTCTTCCCGCTTTGGACCAGACGTGTCCAAGCCCGTTCGACAATAGGAACATGACCACTCAAACACTTGATCTGAATTCGACCGGAACTCAGCACATGCGACAACTCATCCAGCGAGCGTTGCGTCAAGCCGACGATCTGGTGCTGGTCTTTGACTATTGCGATTCGAAAGGCATTGCGACTCGCCGCGTCGTCAGTCCCATTCGTTTCCTCGCCAGCGACCGCTTTCTAGCGCTTTGCTTGAGCCGCGAAGAACCGCGGCAGTTCTATCTCGATCGCTGCCAGAACCTGCAACTCGCACTGGCTGCCAATTTCGTGATGCCGGTTCCCCTGCCGTGTTAATCGCCGATTCCCAAGCTGCGGCGCAAGGCCCGTTGCTGCAAGGTAACGCCGCGGCGCTTGGTGATCTCCCGCCATTGGTCCGCCGCCTGCTGCAGCGCTTGAGCAGCAGTTAGATCGGTTTGCAGGGCTGCTAACACAGCCGCGTCCAAGGCCGCGAGATATTCGTGTTCGCCGGGAATCCGCGGCGCGATCAGCCGGCGCGGATAGTCCTGCACGGAGTTCAGCAGCTCGCCATAGGCAGGCCAGGAAGCATTCCGTTGCTCCGCGTTTTCCGGCGCTGCATGCCAGGTTCCGCCATTGCGAAAATGCGACTTGCGAAAGACCGTCGTCGCCGCACTAGCCGGCGCGATGCGGCCGCTCATCGTGGGACCGCTCAGCCAGAGCAGAAACTGCGTCGCCGCGCGCGGTTGCGGACTGGCGCGTGTGACGGAAGCGACCCGGCCGCTGCTGCCCAGCAGCGGCACGTGCAGCGGCTCTCCGTCGCGGATCGCTTCCCACACTTTGGTCGTCGGTTGGTAGACTTCGCGCGAGCCAGGCAACAACGTCATACCAATTTGTTCGGGTTTGAGTTTCGCGGGCATATCATTGGGCGAAACGCCAGGCCAACCAATCGCCAGCGCACATTCGCCAGCCTGGAACTTTTCATAACATTCCAGCGGCGTGAGGAGCTTGCGATCTTTGTCCGCCTGACGATTATCCGCTACCAATTCCTCCAAGGCTCGCACCCACGGCGGACCAGCGATCAACGGCTCAAGATTATCGAGGTCCCACAGCGGCGACAGTTGATCGCGATGCACGGTCGCCGCCGCGCGGGCCATCAGCAGGCGACCTGCCCATCCAGCGCCTAACGGCTCAGCCGTCGCCTGCCAGGCTTGATCTTCAGCCTCTTCGTTGATGGGCTGCATTGCGAACTTCTCGACAATCGCTGCATACTCCTTCCAAGTCGTGGGCGGTTTCAATTGCTGCTGGGCAAGCAGTTCAACTCGATAGAACAGCACGAGCTGCGGCGAACCCAGCGGCACCGCCACCGTTCGCCGGCCCCAGGTTGTTTCGGCCGAAATGAGCAGCGGAAAGATGTCTTCCCGCGCATATTCCGGCTCGGCGAGCAACTTCTCATCCAGCGGCAGCAACAAGTCCGCACTGGCAAACTGCCCTAGCATGGCCGGCGGATAGATCACCACATCGGCAGGCAATTGCGCGGCCGCCGCCGCTTTCTCCGCCGAAACTTCCACCAGTTCGATCGCACTCTCGGTATACGCCAACCACTCCCGCGCGAGCGCCGCCCCCAAGGCAGGATCGTCGATGACGATCACCCGCAAAGCCGCGGGCTTTGGGACTGGGCCGACCGGAACAGGCGGTTTGCAGCCACTGGAAAGCAGTTGGGCCAGCGCGAGAGTTGTTGCTAACAGCGAGCGAAAACGAGCGAGGTCAGTCATGGTGCCATTACGTTAACGACGCCCAGGTGGTTCGGAAAAGTGGGCACGCATGTCCGCCACATCTATCTTTCCCTCGTCTCCCGCCCCAGGGCTACCTCCCTGACCCTTGCAACCGCCACCCCGGAGCATCACACTAAGTTCTTTAACAGCGATGGTGCAGTGGGAGCCGACGATGCGTACTTTGGTTTTTCTGGGTGTAATCTTGCAGTTAGCCGTCGTGCTTACCGGCTGCGGCGAGATGCCTGCTGCCAAGTCGGACAATGGCGGCAGCAAGAAACCTAAGGCCAAATCAGCCACGAAGCCGGCCACCAAGATCGAGATCGATCCCAACATGTACGGCAGCGTGCCCGAAGCGCTGGCGGATGTGAAGCGACTGGTTGACTCCAAGGATCCAAAAGCCCCACAAACCTTGCTGAAGACTGAGACTTGGATTTTGCGCCAAGGAGATAAAAACGTCGCGATGCTGGCTGAACGGGTGGCCGACAATAGCGAAAACCTGGCCATTCGCATGACTGCTTGCCGAATCCTCGCCAAGCTTGGTGCGCCGGGCCGACCCGCGGTGACCGCGGCCACGGATAGCTCCAACAAAAATCTCCGCGTCAAAGCCCTCGAATGCCTCGGCCGCATCAAGCCGGTGGAGAAGGCCAGCGTCGATAAATTGATCGGCTTGATAGACGACAAGGACTACGACATTCGCAAAGCGGCCCTCATCGGCATCTCGGCTACTGAAAAGGCCGGCGCTGCTGCGGTTCCTAAGCTAATGGACACGCTCAATAACACCAAAGAAGACGAGACCATCCGCAGCCTGGCCAAGGTGGCGCTCAAGAGCGTCGATCCGCGGAAGGGCTTGATGGGGGCGGATAAGGAGAGGTGAGTGCGAAAAGAGTTGGGAGGCGAGGAAAGTGCATAAGAACAATCGTCGTGAGTTCCTGTGCGCCGCAGCAGCGGGCGCAGCGTTGTTAAATTTGCGATCAGTTCACGCCGCCGGAGAAAAGGCAAAGGACGTTTCTTGGCTACAGAAAATTCAGCAGCGGCCGGAGAAGCTCTCCGCCGATGCCAAGGAATTTGCCAGCCTGTTGGTTGATGAGAAGGGCGAGCGCATTACAACGGTGGAGGCCTGGCAAACACGCCGCAAGCAATTGCTTGCGTGGTGGACGGAATTTCTCGGCGCGATGCCCGCGAAACGCGATGCCACGAAACCGCCGAAATTGAAGGTTTTGGAAGAAGATCGCGTCGGCAACGTCACACGGCAACGAGTCGAGTATGAAGTTGAGCCAGGCCTCGTGACGGAAGCCTATCTTTGCCGGCCGACGGAAATCAAAGGGCCAGTGCCCGGCGTCGTCTGCTTTCACTCGACCGTCGATCATTCAATTCGCCAGCCTGCCGGCCTGGGCGCCGATGTGCAGAAGGCCTTTGGTCTCAAGTTCGCGCAGCAGGGGCGGATCGTCTTTTCACCGCGCAATTTTCTCTGGCCCTCGAACGACAAAATTTCCGCCAAGCCCGAAACGGACAAGTACCTCGCCCGCGTGCCGAACAGCTTGGGCATGGCGAAGATGCTCTACGACTCACTGATCGCGGTCGATATTCTCGCGCAGTTGCCCGGCGTTGATCCCGCCCGTCTCGGCTCAGTGGGTCATTCGCTGGGCGCGAAGGAAGTGTTGTATCTCGCGGCCTTCGATGAGCGGATCAAGGTGACCGTCAGCAGTGAAGGTGGAATCGGCATGCGGTTCTCGAATTGGAACGCTCCCTGGTATCTCGGTCCAGCCATCGATGAGCCCGGCTTCACGCGCGACCATCACGAGCTGCTCGCCCTCTGTGCGCCGCGCCCCTTCTTGCTCATGGGCGGCGAAAGCGCCGATGGCGACCGTGGCTGGCCCTTCATCGCCGCCGCTCTGCCCGTCTATCAATTGCATGGCCCGCGTACCGCCATGGGGCAGTTCAATCATCGCCTGGGCCACGCCGTGCCCCCCATCGCCGAGCAGCGGATTGAAGAGTGGTTCGCGACGTATCTTTAGTGTCGTCTTTCGCTCAGCGACAGAACGACGTTTCGCGGAGTGAAAGGGGACAAACATGCCTGCCACAAATAGGGATTTTTGGTATTATTACCGGCAGTTCGAGCCGCGTTGGTTCGCTTGTTGATTTCCCCCGCAGGATATTCATTTCATGTCTGCATATCGTTATCTTCTGGCTGTGTTCGCCACCCTGTTCTTTGCCTCTTTAGGAATGGCCCAAGTAACTCCACCTCCGGCTGGCGGCGCTCCGCCACCGCTCAAACCGCTGACCACCATCAATCAGCAGGCCAGCTATGCCATCGGCCTTGACTTTGGCCAACGCCTGACGCGCGATGGCGCGCCGATTGAACTCGACTCGATCATGCGTGGCTTGCGAGATGGCTTGACCGGCGCCAAGGCGGAACTGAACGACGAACAGATCCAAGTCGCGATGGAAAAATTCATCGCGACGCTGCAGGCCAAGCGCGACGAGCAGGCTAAGGGCGCCGGCGAAAAGAACAAGAAGGAAGGCGCCGCGTTTTTGGCCGCCAATCTCAAGAAGCCGGGTGTGAAGCAAACGGCCACTGGTTTGCAATATAAGGTGCTCAAGGCCGGCACCGGTGCGTCGCCCAAAAAGACCGATGCCGTGCGCGTGCATTATCACGGCACGTTCCTGGATGGCTCGGTGTTTGATAGCAGCGTCGAACGCAAAACGCCCGCCGAGTTCGGCGTGGGGGATGTCATCGCCGGCTGGACCGAAGCCCTCCAATTGATGCGCGTCGGCGACAAGTGGCAGCTCTTCATTCCGGGCGACCTGGCCTACGGCGAACAAGGTCGAGCTTCGATTCCTCCCAGCACCCTGCTGATTTTTGAAGTTGAATTACTGGACATCGTGAAGTAGCCAGAGCGTCCGGGGTCGGGAGTCTTTGGCGAGTAAAATCATTCGATTGTGGAGGTTTTCCATTCGCCAAAGACTCCCGACTCCGGACTTCTCGGAATGACGGACTCGATGGCATTCTTTTCTGCCGAGAACTTTCGCGACATCGTCAGCGGCCGGCGGCGGGGCATGGTTCCCGCCATTATGCGCGGTGTGCTCGCCGCCGCGGAGCCCGTGTATGGTTATGTCGTCGCGCGGAAGAATCGGCGGTATGATGCCGGCGCACTGAAAGTCACGCGGGTCAACGCCCCGGTCATCAGCGTCGGCAATCTCACCGTCGGCGGCACCGGCAAAACGCCGCTGGTGATCTGGCTGGCAAAGTGGTTCCGCGCGCATCATCACGCGGTCACGCTGATCAGTCGTGGTTACGGCCAGCAACGAGGGCCCAACGATGAAGCATTGGAGATCGCCGCTTCGCTTCCCGGTGTGCCACAACTGCAGAATCCTGATCGCGTCGCCGCCGCCCAGCAAGCGCTGGCGACAAACAGCAGGCAGGTGCTGATTCTCGACGATGCCTTTCAGCATCGCCGCATTGCCCGCGATTTGGATATCGTCCTGCTCGATGCCCTTGAACCTTTTGGCTACGGCCATTTGCTGCCCCGCGGTTTATTGCGCGAGCCGGTGGACACTTTGCGCCGGGCGCACGTGATAGCTCTCTCGCGAGCGGATGCTGTCACGGCTCACCGACGCGCGGAACTGCGGAGCATTGTCGCGCAGCACGCTCCTTCCGCAGTCTGGCTGGAACTAGCTCATCAGCCAGTTGCGCTGATCGATCATGCGGGGCGCGAAGAGCCAATTACCCAGTGGTCAGGAAGGAAGCTCGCGGCCTTCGCGGGGATCGGCAATCCCGCCGGATTCCAGCATACGCTGGAGAGTTGCGGCCTGGCCGTCAGTGCCTTCCGAGCGCTGGCCGATCATCAAGCCTATATGCCGGCGGTAAAGAGCGCGCTCGACACTTGGCTGCGCGGTTTGAATTCTCCAGAGGGAGTGATTTGCACGCTCAAAGACCTGGTCAAACTGCCTCAGGCAGAGCTGGGGGGCGTGCCCTTGCGAGCGCTGAAGATCGCGCTGCAAATCACACGCGGCGAGGCAGAATTAACAACGCTGCTCAGCCAGATCGGCGAGCAGCGAGACAACTGAAGACGCTTACCGAGTTTCCAGCAGATAATCGGTCTTCGGCGTGTAGACCACGTGCAGCGCGTTCACCACTTCAATGCGTTCGACAACCGTCCGCACCAGTTCTTGCGCGAGTTGCTTGTGGTAATAAGAATCCACACGCCCGCGCAAGATCAGCGATTCCCCATCGCGCTCGACGTGCAACTTCCGCAGCACGTAGATATTGCTTTGCAGCAAGGCCATGCGGGCCAGCGACAAATGATCCGTGCTCGGCCCGTCCATGTTGGGCTCAGCGGTTACTAAAGACAGGCGTTCAAGTGTTCTCATCGTCATTACATCGTCCTCCTTGGCTGAACGGTCCGTTGTTCAGCTCCGGTCCGCGTTTCCGGCCGCGCTCCGCCTGGGGCACAAGTGGCCGACTTCCAGTTCCGTTTACTTTAAAGAAGGCCGCGGGAGTGTCAAGCAATAGCGTCAATTTTTCACGAAAACTTCCCACATTTTCGCAAATGTGCCAGCACCTCCGCCGCTAGCACGTCGGGCGTTTTTTCGACGGAAAGAAGGTGCAAATCTGGCTGCAGCGGGGCTTCGTACGGATCGCTGATACCGGTGAAGTTGGGGATTTCCCCAGCCCGCGCCTTCTTATACAACCCCTTGGGGTCGCGGGCCTCGCAGACCCCAAGGGGTGCGTCCACAAAGACCTCGATGAAGTCCCCCGGTTCGCCCCGATCTTCGACGAGTCGCCGCACCGCTTCCCGGTCCTGCCGGTAGGGACTCACAAAGGCAGTGAGCGTGATCAGACCGGCGGCAGTGAACAATTCCGTCACCGCGCCGATGCGGCGGATGTTCTCTTGCCGATCTTCGGGTGTGAAGGTCAGCCCGAATCGCTTGGCGAACGACTCACCATATGAACCGAGCAGTTGCGGCGATGCATTCAGGCCATGCCGGACGTTGTCCCCATCGAGCAGAAAACTATGCAGCCCGCGCTGATGCAGTTGCCGATCCACTTCATTGGCGATCGTGCTCTTGCCACAACCCGATAAGCCCGTGAACCAGACCACGCACCCGCGATGACCGTTGAGTTTTTCACGCTCCGCGCGCGATACCGTATGCGGATGCCAAACAATATCTGTCAATGCTCTTCCTCCAACTTGGAACTCAAACCAGCCCCGCGAACTCACACAAATTCGCGTTGAGCACACCCTGCGGGCAACTCCAAACCAAAAAGAATAAAGCTTCACGGCACCAGCGTCCCGCCGCATGACCGCTAACAAAGCCCGCTCCTTTGGCAGCAACGAGCGCTGCCTGCGTGGCCCGCAGCGCCAGACTGTTCGCCCGGCTGCGAGCTTCTTCGGCGGCACAAGGTTGTTCTCCGGATGCGAGCGCGAGTAAGTCGCTGATTAGCTCGTTCAATTCTAAACGCATGGCCGCAGCGGGGGCAGCAAACATCTCGCGCTGCGTTGCTTCTTGATCCAGATATTCAAGCGCGGCAGTCGTCAGTCCCGCGGCCAGCATTGAAGTCTGCAACCCGCCGGTCTTCCCGCCCAGGCTTTGTTTCATGATGTTCTCGCTGGGACCAGCGAGCAGCCAATCGCGCTCGACCTGCACCGCATCGAAGTAAACCGCCCCCGTGCGACTGGCGGAGAGACTCACCAGTTCCGGCGCGGGGGGAATTCGCACGCCGGGTAAGTTTGTGGGCAAGGCGATCAGAATTTGCCGCTGATCGCTGAGCGTGGCGCCGAGCACAATCGCCTGCGCATGTTCTGCGCCCGTGACCCAAGGCGAATAACCATCCAACTGAAAGCCCGTTTTCGTTTCCGTCGCCCGCAACACCGGCTCAACGTGCTGCCGGCTAGTCGTCAAATGCGAAATGCCAACGGTGGCGAAAACCTCACCTGTGAGCAGATGCGGTAACAGATGCTGCTTCGCGAAAGAATTCTGGCTCGCTGCGATTCGGGTACACGCGCCGACGCGCTGCGTCAGGACGAAGGCCGTCGTCAAGCACGCGGCGCTTAGTTTCAAATAGCCGCGCAGCAAATTGGCTTCGCTCCAGCCTTGTCCCCCGACTTCCGCCGGCAAGAACCATTCAGGCACGCCTGCGTCCGCACACAGTGCCAACTGCGCGGCAGGCCAGGCGTGCGGCTGATCGAGCGCTGGCGAGAGTTCACGCAGTCGTGCGCATAGTTCATCCAGCGCCGCGTCAGCCGGTGTCACGATTCGTTGCATCGGCCGATTATAGCAACGGCCTGCGATCCTCTGGGGCATTCTCGTTTGGCTGCTGCGAATGCGATACACTCAGGAGCGAAGTCACACCTACCAAGAGCGTCCCCATGCCAGTTACCGCCATGCCCGTTACCTTCGATCAGATCTTTGTCGAAACACCGCAGTATGACGAAGTGGCCCGCGAATATGCCGAACTGGAAGCTGCCTTCGCGCGCGCCAAGGACGGCCTGCAGTGCACTGAGATCGTCAATCGCTGGGATCAAATCCGCCGCCGGTTGGAAACGTGGAGTGCGCTGGTCTCGCTCCGCTTTAATCAAGACACGGGCAACGAGCAGTTCAAGAAAGATCGCGAATACAGCGATGAACTGCAGCCACGCTTGACCAATCTCGACGTGCGGATCAAACGCTTGCTCCTCGCCAGCCCGCATCGAGCCACGCTCGCGGCTAAATTCGGCGAGCAAGCGTTTGCCCTCTGGTCGGCTGACGTGATGTCGTTCGAGCCGGCCATTCAGGACCAGCTCGTCCGCGAAGCCAAGCTGCAGGCAGAGTACAGCGAGGTGATGGCCGCGGCCAAGTTGCAGTTCCGCGGCGAGTCGCTCAATCATTCGGGCATCGTGAAGTATCGCGAAGATCCCGACCGCGGCACCCGGCACGAAGCCGAGCAAGTCCGCTGGCAATGGTACGCCGACAACCGTCCGCAGCTGGATCGCATCTTCAGCGACATGGTGCAGCTCCGGCACGAGATGGCCCAGACCTTGAAGTTCAAAAACTTCGTCGAGCTGGGTTATCAAAGGATGAAGCGAGTTGATTACAACGAAGCCGACGTCGCCCGCTTTCGTGATGAAGTGCGGCAACACGTGGTGCCGCTGGCGGTCGAACTGCGGCAGAAACAGGGCCGCGATCTGGGCCTCGATAAGCTCATGTTCTGGGACGATGCGATTCACGATCCGCAAGGAAATCCGCAGCCGCAGGGAGATCACGATTGGATGATCGAGCGGGCGCACGAAATGTTCACAGCAATGGACCCAGAACTCGGCAACTTTTTCCGCCTGATGACCACGGCCCGGCTCACCGACCTCAAGAACCGCGATGGAAAAAGCCCCGGCGGCTTTTGCACTTCATTTCCTTCCTATGGCCTGCCGTTCATCTTTGCGAACTTCAACGGCACCAAGCACGATGTCGAGGTCTTCACGCACGAAGTGGGGCACGCCTATCAAGGCTACCTGAGCCGGAATCAGCCGCTCATTGATTATCTTTGGCCCACTTATGAATCGTGCGAGATTCACTCGATGGGCCTGGAGTTCCTCGCCTGGCCACACATGGACAAGTTCTTCGGCGGTAATGATGGCCGGACGACCGGCGACCATGATGGCCGGACGACCGGCGGCGGCGAACGCTTCCGCCGCATTCACTTAACGCAGGGACTGCTGTTCCTGCCGTATGGCGTGGCCGTCGATCATTTTCAGCATCTGGTCTATGAACGCCCGGAAGCGACCGCGGCCGAGCGACATGCAATGTGGCAACAGATGGAGCGACTGTATCTGCCGTGGCGTGATTATGGCGACCTGCCCCATGTGGCCGAGGGGGGCTTCTGGCAATTTCAGCGGCACATTTATCTGCACCCGTTTTATTACATCGACTACACGCTGGCCCAGACTTGCGCGTTGCAACTCTGGGTCCGGTCGCAGCACGATCCGGCCCAGACGATGAAAGATTACAACGCCCTCTGCCGCCGCGGCGGCGAAGCGCCGTTCCAAGCGCTCGCCAAGGGTGCCGGCCTCATCAGCCCCTTCGAACCAGGTTGCTTACGCGACGTGGTGGCCCAAGCACGAACAGCTTTGGCGACTTGAAACGTTGAGTTCACGACCCCCTATTTCAACACCACCCAGCGCCGCACCCGGGAATGGCACTAGGTGCGCGTTGAGAAACCCACCCCCTTTCTCAACACCCCTGCCCGTTGGAGGGGTGCGCCATAGTACTCATCACGCTCCGCCGTGATGACCGCGAGCGTCAGCGAGCGGCTGACCTAATCCGGCCGACTCGACTGCCGTGGCCGCAACCGTGATAACCCTTTTCGCGCCCATTTTCGCCCCGCATCGACCGTTCTCAAGCCCTAACGAGATAACAGGTTATCGCAACATCATCAGCACTTGATAACCATTTCGTACACACGCGTGATAACAACTCGACCGGGTGGGCTGAGCGTTGGAGTCCCGCCTGCAGGCGGTCCCCCCGTCAGCCGCACCCGGCAATTCCTGCCAACTCAAATTGCCAAAGATCGCTGCACACATGTTACGCATGTAATGATTAGTTGTCAAGCAGTTGTTGACGATAATGGGGGCAGTGCTGGCGTGAGAGAAGCGAACAGCCGTCGGGGATAAACCCCGACGCTCCAACCCCGAGCGTCGGGGTTTACCCCCGACGTCCCCCGCTCCCCCATCCACGCGACGTCACCCGCCGCGCGTCCCAAAAGGGGTCCTCTGGAAATTGAAGTATCCGTTGCCGCGTGGCGTTACCTCAGAAGGGCTTGAAGCCCAATCGACAGCGCAGTTCCAGCTCTCCCCAAAATGGCCACCGAACACGGGTGAGTACACGCCGTGCCACCCACAATCGGTAGCCCCCCAACCGTGCTACGTCGTCCGCAACGCCAAGTGTGCTCAAACGGCCACTTGTAACGGCTTTGACGACAGATCATGCCAAAGCGCCGCGGCATTTTGCGAGTCGCTTGTTACACTGGAATGAAATGCCGCATGCCTATGTGACCCCATCGGGATCGAGATATGAAAATCGACCACAAACTTCTGCCCTCCCTGCTTCTCGTGATCGCCGGGTGTGCCGGCGCAGGTCCAGAAGTTGTAGATCAGCCGGCTCAATCCCGGTTGCAGATGGCTGAATTAGGTGCCGTCCATCTGGAAGCGGAGGCTCAGGAGGCTGTTGGCCTCAAGGCTCAGATTGTCACCCGACAGACAATGGCGGCAAAATTGCCTGCGACTGGCTGGTTAATGACGGCGCCTGGCCGCGAGTCAATCGTTAAAGCGGGGACGACGGGTTTTTTTCTTCCGGCAAGTGAAAAGTCGTCGTTGGAAGTTGGATCTGCTGTTAGCCGAGGACACCAACTGGGTGCAATCCAAGTTTTTCTGTCACCCCAAGAAGAGGCACAATTAGTGGCCGCCAAAGAGGAGGCCGACATTCTGATGAACCAGGCGTTGGTCTCGAAGCAGCTTGCCGAGAATCAACTCAAAAGCTTGGAAGCGAATGAAATCACTAGTGCTGTCGGTGCAGCACGGTTGATAGGGCTGAAGGAAATCATCCAGCGAAATCAGGTCGCTTACGAGGAAGGTCGCGATAAACTTCCCTTCCTTCCCAAGGAGCCGTATGCCAGCAAATTGGCACTCAGGGAAGTCACCATCGAATCGCCGATCTCGGGCAGCTTGTTAACTTTGCACGCGGCTCCGCGGCAATTGGTCGTGCAGGGAGATCCGCTCTGGACGATTTCGGACTGGTCCGTCTTATGGGTTCGAGTGCCCGTGTTTGAAGGCGACTTGCCCCGGATTCAGCGTGATCAAGCGGCGACCGTGCGTCCTCTCGGTATTCAATCCTTTCAAGCTGAGCCGGTGTCGGCACCACAGCCCACAGAAACGGGACGCAGAACGGTCGACGTTTTGTTTCGGCTCGACAATCCGAAGACGCTTCTTCGCCCAGGTCAGGCCGTTCCGATCAGCTTACCGCTGGGCGAGTCTCAGGAACAACTCGCCGTCCCACGCTCGGCGATCATTTGGGACGGTCTGGGCAATGCCTGGGTCTATGTGAAAAGCACGGCGAACACCTTTCGTCGTCAGAAAGTTGAACTCGGAACTGGCGACGAGGTAATGGTCGCGATTGACCGAGGTCTCGAAGACGGCCAAGTGATCGTTACCGTTGGTGCGCAAGCGCTCTACGGTGAGGAATTCAAGAGTCAACTGCCCGCGGGAGGTGACGACTAATGCTCTCCCGTTTGATCCATTTCTCACTTGAATATCGGTTTGTCGTACTCCTGCTGACGGTCGTTCTGATCATCGCGGGATCGTATTCCGTTCAAACCGCTCCCTGGGACGTCTTTCCGGAGTTTGCACCTCCGCAAATCGTGGTGCAGACCGAAGCGTCCGGACTCACGACCGAAGAAGTCGAACAACTCGTGACGATCCCGGTCGAATCGGCGATCAACGGTGTTAGCCGCATCAAGACCTTGCGGTCATCGTCGGTCCCCGGCCTCTCGGTGGTGACGGCAATTTTCGAGGACGGGACCGACATTCTCGATGCCCGCCAATTGGTTGGTGAGCGACTCAACGAGGTGACGACCCAATTGCCGGCGATCGCTGCGGCCCCGCGAATGACGCCTCTAGCCGCTTCCACCAGCCGCCTGTTAATAGTGGGACTCACTTCCGACTCGGTTTCGCCCACCGAATTGCGCACGATTGCTGACTGGACCTTTCGGCGGAGACTTCAAGCAGTACATGGCGTAGCGCAAGTCGAGGTCTTCGGCGGCGAGGTAAAGCAATATCAAGTGCTGGTTGACCCCGCGACACTGCAGCAATATCGCACTTCGCTGAGTGAAGTCGTGCTGGCGGGCCAGAATGCCACCGGTTTCGGCGGCGCTGGTTATGTGGAAACCGCCAACCAGCGCATGCCGATTCAGCAGCGAACTCGCATTGAGTCGCCCGCTGATTTAGCTGCCTCCCCAGTGGCTATCGAAGCGGGGGTGCCGATTTCACTCGGTCAGGTTGCGAACGTCGTGGTTGGACCGGCTGACAAACCGGGTGATGCCTCCATCAATGGAATGTCCGGCGTGTTGCTGATTGTCCACAAGCAGCCCCTGGTAAATACGCTGACGGTTTCTGAGGACGTCCAACAAGCGGTCGCAGAACTCGGGCGAGCGCTGCCCAAAGATGTCCAATTGCATCCGGTCCTGTTTCGGCAAGCAAGTTTCATCGAACGAGCCATTGGCAATCTTCGCTGGGCCATTCTGGTCGGCTGCATCCTGGTGCTTGTCGTCCTGATTGCCTTCTTATTTGAATGGCGGACCGTGGTAATCAGCCTGACTGCAATTCCCTTGTCGCTGCTGGGCGCAATTCTCGTCCTCCGTGGTTTTGGGGCCTCGCTCAACGCTATGACGCTGGGCGGTCTGGCAATCGCGCTCGGCGAAGTTGTGGACGACGCCATTGTTGACGTGGAAAACGTCTTGCGACGGTTGCGAGAAAATGCCCGCTTGGATGAGCCGCGGCCCGCAATCCGAGTCGTGCTCGATGCGTCAATGGAAGTTCGCAGCGCAGTGGTGTACGCCAGCTTCATTGTCGTGCTTGTCTTCTTGCCGGTCTTCTTCATGGGCGGGCTCCCAGGCAAGTTTTTTCAGCCGCTGGGGCTGGCCTACATTTCAGCGATCATGGTCTCCTTGCTAGTTGCCTTGACCGTAACTCCGGCGATGTGTCTGTTCCTGCTCGGTAAGGTTTCCGGTAAAGATCAAAGGGAACCGGCCCTCGTGCGGTTCTTAGCGAGTTGCTACGGGCGCGTCTTACCGATCTTTCAACAACGCGGAATCGTGACAATCTCAGCCGCAATTTTGCTGGTAGCCGCCGCCGCGGTGGTCGCGCCATTCTTAGGCGGTGAATTCCTACCAGATTTTCGCGAATCCAATTTCGTGGTCTTCATGGCTGGCAAACCGGACGGCTCTCTGCCGGAATCCATGCGCGTGGGTAAGCATGTTGCTGAACGCTTGCGACAGATCCCGGGCGTCGTGAGCGTCGCTCAGCAAATCGGCCGAGCGGAACTTTCCGAAGACACCTGGGGGCCCAACGTCAGCGAGGTCTGGATCGTGATTGACTCCAGCGCTGACTATGACCAGGTGCTAGGCGAAATTCGAGAATGCGTCGAGAAAGTGCCCGGCCACATTTTTCAAGTCAAGCAGTTTCTCCGTGAGCGGATCGACGAAGTGCTAACCGGCACCACCGCAGATGTCGTCGTAAAAGTCGCCGGCCCTGACCTGCAGGAATTGCGCTCGCAAGCGGGTGCCATTTCCAGCGCGATGCAAG
>JAYTUF010000510.1:0-6086 GCA_043744755.1 Anatilimnocola sp. | reverse complement strand
TTTGGTGCATGAAGATGGCTTTGCGCTTTTGCAGGATGTCGCCGGGGCTGAGGGGGACGGCGATTTCGATTTCGTGCAGTTCGTACTCCTGCCACGCGCCGCGATAGAGGAGCGTCTCGGGGCGGGAACCTTGTTCCTGCTCGATCTGTTCGAGGGCGCGAAAGATGGCCTGGGCACAGACGCGGTGCGTGCCGTGCGGGTCGGAAAGATCGCCGGCGACGTAGATCTGGTCGGGCTTGAGTTCGTCAATCAGCCGTTTGATGATCTGCACGTCGTCGTCGCAGATCGGCTTCTTGGCGATGGTGCCGGTGCGATAGAAGGGGAGATCGAGATTGTGCAGGAACTGCTCCTGGCAGCCGACCTTGATCGCGCCGGCCTTGGCTTCGCCCCAGCGGATCAGGCCTTTGATCTTTTGCACCGCATCGATGTCGCAGGTCCCCGCGGCCTTCCGGCCGAGCGCTTCGCAGACGGTGCTTTCGACGAGCTGGCTCCGCTCGGTATCGATGCCGAACATGCGGTTGTATTCGGTCACCAGGTCGGCGATCCGCTGGGCATCGTGATCGAAGACGGCAATGTTGCCGCTGGTCATGTAAGCAATGTGGACCTCGTGTCCATCCTCATTGAGGCGAATCAGCGTGCCCCCCATGCTGATCACGTCGTCGTCCGGATGCGGGCTGAAGCAGATCACTCGCTTCTTGGCGTCCTTGCCCGCGGGGTGATACTCAATCGTCTGCATCAGATTTGAGAACACATTGTGGGCCACCTTCGGCGCGGGACCATGATGCCGCAGCAACTGGTGCAGGCCATGCTCCCGCAGATCGTCGTCGGTCAGCTTGAGCAGGCTCTTGCCCGTTTTGTCGCAGAGCCAAATGAGGGCCCGCTTGATGAGAGCGTCGGTGAACTCCACCTTACCGAGCGCCCAGGGCGTTACGCTGCTGGTCAGCTTGCTGGCGGCGGCGGTATCTACCAGGACGGTCGCATCGCCATGGTCTTGCAAGTAAGAAGCGGGTACGCGCGGCGTGACGCCCCCTTCGGTCAATTCCTTGATGATGTCGGCTTTGTGTTCGCCGAGCGCGAGGAGCAGAATCTTGCGGGCATCGAAGATGGTACCCAGGCCCATCGTGATGGCCTGCAGCGGCACATTCCATTCGCCGAAGAAATCGCTGGCCGCGGCGCGGCGCGTGACCGGGTCGAGCGTGCATAATCTTGTCCGGCTGTTCCGCACGCTAAAGGGTTCGTTGAAACCAATGTGGCCATTGCCGCCGATGCCGAGGATCATCAGGTCGATGCCGCCCGCCCGTTCGATCTCGCTTTCATACTCGCGGCAATAAGCGTCAATGCTGCTGGGAGAAACATCGCCGCGGGGGATGTAAATGTTCTCCGGCTTGACGTTCACCTTCGAGAAGAACTGCTCGTGCATCCAGCGGTGATAGCTTTGGAGCTGATCGGGCGTGAGGCCGAAGTATTCGTCGAGGCTAAAGGTGATGACGCTCGATAGATCGAGTTCTTCCTCGCGATGCAGCCGGACCAGTTCGCGATAAACACCGACCGGCGTGCTCCCCGTCGGCAGACCGAGCACCGCGCTTTGCCCCAGGGCATTCCGCTCGCGAATGATCCCCGCTACGATCCGGGCGACATAGCGGGCCAGTTCGTCCCCGCTGTCGAAGACGAGCGCCGGAAGTTGCGTCCCCGCCGCGCGGCGAGCCTTGATTGCAGCAGCAGTGCCAATAGCCATAGAGTTAGTAAGAGGGCGAAAAATGCTGAAAAACGTGAGGAATGAGGAATCGTCAGTATGCCACAGTGGCCCTTTCCTCGCCAGTTATCACTCATCACCCGGGGGCAAGTATTCAACCTGCCAGTGCGGTGAATGTGCGCGAAGCTTCATTTTTCGTACGAAACTCTCTCCTTTTCAATTGAATCCCCATTCCCCTGTTTGGTATAGTGCAAGCAGTGCTCTGCCTCGTCAACTCGCCTGCCTGGCGTTGGATTTGGGTCGAGATAAACTCGCGCACTCGCGTGGTTTAGCGCGCAACACGATTTACTACTTCTCCTTTATCAATCGGCAGGCCAGACATGCACGCAACCTCTCCCCAAATGCGCGGCCGCGCTGGCTTTACGCTGGTTGAGTTGCTCGTGGTGATTGCCATCATCGGCGTACTCGTGGCGCTGCTCTTGCCCGCGGTGCAGGCGGCGCGAGAAGCGGCGCGGCGGACCAGGTGCGTGAATAATCTCAAGCAATATGGGCTGGCGATGCAGAATTTCCACGATACGTACTTGAAGCTCCCGTACGCGGGACACACCGTGCCGCGGACGTCGTGGGTTTCGCAACTCTGGCCCTTCTTTGAACAAGGGAACCTGAAAGACAAATACAATACAACGCTTGGCTTCTTCCAACCGCCGAATACGGTGCCGAGTACCTTCAACGGCTTGCTCTGCACCAAGATTCCGATGTATTACTGCCCCAGTGATCGGCCCAATGCCATGTGGCAGGGGGATTCCTTCTGGCGAACGCGCGGCAACTACGTGGTCAGTTGGGGACCGATCACGCAGCCTTACACGCCGCCGACGATTCCGGTGGCTTTCGCGCCGTTCGGATACACTGATTTTGCATCCACCAACATGCCGCGACAAACGCGATTTGGTGAGATCACCGATGGCCTGTCCAACACGTTGCTGATGTCCGAAATCACCATGGACCGTAAGGATACGAGTAGGGATCAGCGCGGTGACGTCAACAACGATCAAGGCGCCAATCGGTTCATGACCATCAACACGCCCAACAGGGGAACCGACAACATGGATGGCCCCTGGTGCGAAACCCGGCCCGATGCCCCCTGCCTGGCCGCTTCGGTCAACGGGCATTATACCGTTCGCAGCCGGCATCCGGCCGGTGTGAATGCCGCGATGTGCGACGGCAGCGTGCGGTTCGTCAGCAACGCGGTGGCGCTCAATTCCTGGCAAGCGGTCAGCACGATGAATGGCGGCGATACGCCGGGCGCCGATTGGTAAGAACGGGTTGGGCCGCGCCTGGATTGACTACTGCGCAAGTTCGCCGTTAGCGCGGGTTAGCAAGCTTTGATAAACGGCCAGATCGATATGGTCGTCGATGCGGCGCACGGAACCGTCGGCCACTGCGAAGTGTACGCCGCTGGGATGAAAGCTGCTGAAGTCGTCGAAATGATGAAGCGGATGATTGGGTGTGTGATCGCCGGTGCCGACAATCCGCACCATGGCCTCCGCCGCGCCCGGGACCACGCCCTGCCAAAGGCTAAATCCCAGCCGCGTGCCTCGTTCGCCGACGAGCATCGTATTGCTCAGCCCATCGGTGATATCGGCGAAGCGGGTGGGGCTGAGAAAATAGAACGTACCGTCGCCGGCGGTGGGATCGTCTTCCACTTCCAACGTGCCGAACACGCCGACATAGTTCGAACGCGAGACGCGGAACAGCGGCGTGTCATCGTCGGCAGTCAGCAGATTGAGCTGGGGCGTCGGATCGCTCGGGCACAGAAACAGCTTGAGCACCTGCTCTCGCGCCCGCTGGTTGGCGGCGTCCGCGATCGGCAAGTTTCGCTGGATCACGCTGTCATGCAGGGCCGTCTGTTCAAGCTGCGGCAGGATGCTGACCATCCAGCCCCAGCCGGGCGTCCCTTCCGGTGCATCGCCGATCCAGCCCGGCGGCAGGCGGAAGTATGTATCGTGATAATTGTGCAAGGCCAGGCCGACTTGTCGCATGCTGTTTTTGCACTGGGCGGCGCGGGCGGCTTCCCGCGCGGCCTGCACGGCGGGCAAGAGCAGGGCCACCAACACACCGATGATGGCAATCACGACGAGAAGCTCAACTAACGTAAACCCGCGGTTGCGGTGGCGAGACATGATGATCAACTCCCAACGAATCCATGCGGACCTAATCGCTGCGAACGTGGGCAGACGATTTAGCCGCTGGATAGAAATGTGGCTGTGAACTCAATGGCGGCAAATCTCTGACGCCAATGCGCAGCAGAGTTCACCAAACGAAGACAACGGAAGTAGAGTTACAGCACCGCGGGAGGACCACGCCCTTGATAGACGTGCGGCGTAATGGAAGATACCTGCGCCGTCTGCTCATCGGAGAACAGTTCGCAGGTCGCTTGGAAAACAGGAACCGGCACGACGGTGCATGGCAAAGCTGCCTGGGCCTGATGCCGGCAGAGCGTGCAATGGTCGCACGGTTGCTTGGAATCAGTAGGCTTTTCGTGTTTACTTTCATCCACCGGCACGGCATGATTGCAGCCGTGCTGTTGAGCACAAGCGTGGGCGCAACCACTGTGAGCATGGGTATGCGAGGTTGCACCGTCGTGACCAGCAGCTTGATGAAAATGCTGATGCGGCAACTGCGCAACGACCGCGTCCGCCGCCAAAATGGCGAGACAGAGGATAGCCGTGGCTCGGAAGTACCGCGATTGCATCAGGTTTCAAACTCCAGGCCGCAGTATTGCCTATTTGCGTCCTGGTGTCAATTGCCTAACGATTGCATTATCGTGAAGATTACGTGAAATTCGCGTTGTATCGACACAGCGGCGATTGCGTCTCCACCCTAATCACGATGGCCACTTGCCAGCGGGGCATTTTTCGTGCGGGACCCAGGTCTTGGCAGCAATGAAACATCCGCACTGAATGCACCGCGTGCCATCGTACTGGGGGCAGGTCTGACAAATGGAGAGCCGTTGCTCGCGGACGTCCCGGCTGACTGTCTTCCCACCGCTGGCAGCGAACTGCACGGCCGAACTGGTGAACGTCTGCGCCATCGTCCAGACGCCCGGATAGGACGCGGCTGCGGGAGTCGCAGTGGATGATGCCTGGGCGGGTGAGACAGCAGGCTCAGCGACGGTTGCCGCGGCGACTGGTTTGGGCTGTATGGATTGGGGCTGGGGCTGCGGAGCAGCAACGGTTCGCGCGCCATTGCCCCGGATGCCGTTGGCGGAGACGTCGATCGTCCCAAACAAATCACGCCAGTCTTGAGACATCAGCCCGCTCACCGCCCGCATCAGGCACCGCGAAGATCCGTTTACCGCCAGAATAATACCTTCTAGCACTATAGTAGGAATTCGTAGCGGGCGTCAAATATTGGTTAACGCCCACATAGGGTGCCCTACTCGGGCGTGGCTTCCGCGGCGCTGGCGGGTTTCAGCTTGGAAGTAAACTTCACGACCGGGCGGCGCTCGTGCGGTTCCAGGGTGCTCTCGAACTTGCCGGTAAAGTTGAGGCGGAAATTGTTGGGAAAGACAGTCCTGCCCGTCAGTTCGTCGCCCCGCTCAACGATGGTAATCGTATCGAAAATCGTATAGCCGGTGCGCGCGAACTTCAGTTGCAGGTTGGCGCCAGCGATGGTCCAGTTAGATTTGCCGCCGTTGTTGTTGAGCGCTCCGTTCGACCACAGTCGCAACAGCCCCGTGCGGGGGTCGGTGTTGTAGGCGCCGGGCCTGTCAGATTTATGCCGAGGGACTCGTTAAAGCCCGCCGAAAGTTGCTGGAACGATTCGGCGATGAAATGTCTCCTAGCCGCAAACGGATCGGCAATGCCGAAGAACGGCTGATGGTGGCGGCGGTGCTGGAAGTCGAGAAACAGCGGTTCAAGGCAGAGGGTCTCGTGCCCTGGTCACTGCCGATGCAGGCGGATACGGCGAAGTACATCGTCGAGATCAATCAAGTTCGCTCGGCTTCTGAAGCTCTCTTCGAGCGGCCCATCAACCATTTCGTTACCCGCAAAGATCACGAAACGGCGAGCAGTGTCGTCGCACTCAAGCACAAGAGCCTCGCGCCGCTGGTGCTTGCCAAGTTGACCAAGACCGACGTTCCGCGCGCCGCGGTCCCTTTTGGCTTGACGGGCAACGCAAACGGTGCGTCCGGGGCGCCTGTCGGCTGCCGCGATTCACTCGTCGGGACGGGCGTCTGAGGCACTTCGGCTGGAGCGAGCGATTTCCGCAGTTTGCGGTCGTACTTCGCCTTGGCCTCTTCATCGAGCAACCGCCCTGCGGCGGCGGTAACCTGTTGCAGGAGCTTCTGCGAAAGAGCCACTCGCGCGCCAGTCTGCTTCGTTTTCAGGTGGGC
>JAYTUF010000509.1:0-1595 GCA_043744755.1 Anatilimnocola sp. | reverse complement strand
CCGGTGTAGGCCGTGCGATCATCTTGCCGCTCGCCAGTGACGAGCAGGCGATAGGATTCCCCGGATTTCCAATCCAAATCGAGAAACGACTGCCCGCCAGTCCCTTCTCCGCCAAAGCGTTTCACTCGCACGTCGGGATCGTTGTACAGCAGCTTGACTCGTTCCTTCTCCTCCACGCTCTTCGGGTCGTTCTGTTTGCCCGGATCCCAGACCGAAAAAATCACGACCTTCTTTTTCTCATCCAGTTGTTGAATGCCGAAGTAGCCATGATTGAAGCCGCAGACGCAGAAGTAAGTCCCCGGCGCCGATTGATCGACAACCACCTCGTTGTAGAACGCCGTTCCCGCCGGCGCAGTGAAGGCGAGATGCACGCTGCGACAGGCAAGGCCGGCGAGCTTTTCATCGGCAATCAATGTCGCTGAAAGAATCGTGAAACAAACGGCGAGGGAGGCGATCCTTTTCAAGGAGAGTTTCATGGACCACATTCACTGGGCGGAGGATTTACGAGGTGGATGGAAGTCAATCGCGATAGCGTCAGCCGCGCGGTTCCGCTTTCCGGCGCGAAAGCAAATACTGTGCAACGGAGATCAGTCCTGCAAAGCGAAACTGCGGATCGATGTAATGCTCGATCACATAGAAGGCAAAGTAATACGCCCGGCAGAAGGACCAAATGGCAATGACGAGTAACGCGGCGAGCTGCAGGCTGGGGTGTTGCAGCAGAATCGCAATACTGGCGAACAGGCCGAGCGTTACGAATAGCGCGCCTTTGGCATACAGCAGCGCGGGACTTTTAATGTCGCCCATATCCGTCCCTCTCCAAGAGCTACTTCGCTGTTTCGCCATTTAAAGTGGAGTTAGCAAAGGCATTGGCAAGTTAGACACTTGCCCCGTGGGCGGTTTTGGCGCGCGCCTTTGGTTTTGGTTTCGCGAGCGTGGTGGCCAGCGGCTTCACGGGAGCTTTCTTGACTACCGTCTTGGCTACGGTCTTACTTGCCTTCTTATGCTTGGTCGCGGCTGTGATGGGGGCGGCGGCAGTTGACTCCAGATCAATGCCAAACATTTCGCTCAAATCATTTCCGGCCAGTTCATTCTGCTCGGTGGTCAGCGATTGTTCCAGGTTCTCCGCGGCGATGGCCTGGGTGATGAGTTCGGAATGATCGACGTTGCGGAGCGTGAAGAGCAACTCGGGCGAGGCATCGAGCCGCACGCCGATACCGTACACGACTGCGGCCAGGTGCTTGCAAACGTCGGCATAGTCAGGGCAACTGCAGGCCAGGTCGATGTCCGCCGGCTTGGGAAAGAGCCCGCCATCGGGCTGGACGAGGCGTTTCATCACTGCCTCGTCAAAGCGGCCTTGTAGCAAGTCGAGCAACGAATGAATCGACCGCGCACAATCCTGTTTGATCGCCGCCCAGGCTTTGACGGGCAGCGTCTTGATTTGAATCTTGATTTTGTAAACTTCCGACCCCGCGACAATGGCTTCGACCAGCCCCTTCTTGATTTGCAAATCGACAACCGAGCCATTGCCCAGATACGTTCGCCCGCGGGCGAGACGATTGGAGAAGTCGCTGTATTGATTCAGGTTGTCGCACCAG
>JAYTUF010000508.1:0-1595 GCA_043744755.1 Anatilimnocola sp. | reverse complement strand
CGTGTGGCAGATCTAAGGCAGGCAAAGCGTGACGTTGTGGAATCCATCATCCTTAAGCTTTCTCAAACACAGTTCTGCCATCCACGACCGTGCGGACGACGGCAATATCCTTGATCTCGTTCGCTGGCACCTTGTGTGGGTCTTTTGCGAGCAGCACGAAGTCGGCGAGTTTTCCGGGGGTGATCGAGCCTTTGTTTTGTTCGTCGAACGAGGCATAGGCGCCGTTGAGCGTGCAGATGCGGAGGGCTTCGGGGACGGTAATTCGCTGGTTTTCGCCCCAGACTTTGCCCCGGTAGTCCTGGCGCGTCACCATGCTTTGGATGGCCATCAGCGGTTCGAACGGACCGGGCACATAGTCGGACGCGCCGGCGACGTTGATTTTGTGATCGAGAAACGAACGGTGGGCGAACATCGAGCGGGTCTTTTCGTCGCCATATTGGGCCCACTTGTCGCCGTGGTAATAGACGTAAGTATAAAACGGCGTGGGGATGCAGTCGAGCGCGGCGATCCGCTTGAGCAGGGCGGGGTTGATCAGCGTGCAATGCTCGATGCGGTGCCGCGGATTTTTGCGCGGGTGAAGCTGCAAGGCCCGCTCGTACGCCGTGAGCACCATGTCGATGGCCACGTCGCCGTTGGCATGGACGCCGACCTGGAAGCCGAGTGCGTGCGCGGTGCGGACGGCTTCGTTGAGCTCTTCCTGGGGCATCACCAGAATGCCGTAGTCTTTCGGCCGGCCGATGAAGGGAGTGCTCATCCGCATGGTGCGCTCCGAGGCGGAACCGTCGCAGAGCAACTTGAGACCGCTGATCCGCAGCCGGTCGTTGCCGAAACCGGGGCGGATGCCGGACTCGACCAGGAGCTTGAACAGTTCCAACCTCGCGAGAATGTGGACGCGGAAACGCATCTCGCCGGCGGCCAACGCGTCCTGATAAGCGATCAGATCTTCTTTGCTGGCCTGCGCGTCGTGGACCGTGGTCAGCCCCGCGGCCGTCATCAATTCGGACATCAGCTTCACGCCCGCCTGGCGCTGCCGCGGCGTGGCGGCCGGTTGACGGCTGGCTTTGGTGATGACCTCCAGCCCCTTTTCCGCAACCAGGCCCGTCAGTTCCCCCTTATCATCGCGGATGTATTTGCCACCAGCGGGATCCGGCGTGTCGCGATTGATCTTCGCCACCGCGAATGCCGCACTGTTCACGACGGCCGTATGCCCGCCGCGATGGACGACGCGGACCGGATGATCCGGTACAGCTTCGTCCAGGTCGGCCCGGTTCAGCGGGCGGCCGTCCTTCAGCTTCGTGTCGTCGTACTTGAACCCAAAGACCCACGCACCCTGTTCGGTCTGGGCCACGTGCTTGCGGAGGGCGTCCTTGATCTCGGCGATCGTGCGGCGATTGCAATCGACTTCAATCAATTCGGAAATCCCGGCGTCGGCCGGATGCGAATGGGCATCGATGAAGCCCGGCACGATGGTTTGTCCCGCAGCGTCAATGATCTTCGTGGAGCGCGAAGTCAGCGCTTGGATTTCCGCGGTCGTGCCCACGGCGACGATCCGGCCATTCTTGACCGCGAAGGCCTCGGCGGTGGGCCGGCGATCA
>JAYTUF010000507.1:0-6105 GCA_043744755.1 Anatilimnocola sp. | reverse complement strand
CCGCACGACGACCTCGCGAATCACCGGCGGCCGTCCCCCGTGGTGGCAGAATCGCACCCCGCTCATCGCTGGCGGCAGTGGATTATTGCTCGTCGCCCTGAGCATTACGATCTGGTCCTTCACCCACCGCGAACCGGTTGCCAAGATAAATATTCCGCCCGGCGGAACCGCCGCGATCGTCAGCAGCGCCCCCGCCGCTGCACCGCAGCCCGCCATTGCACCATTCAACGCCCAGCGCGCGAAGCAACACCAGGCCGAATGGGCGGCTTATCTCAAAACCGAAGTCGTGACCACCAACAGCGCCGGCGCAAGGATGGTTCTCATCCCGCCCGGTGAGTTCCAAATGGGAAGCACCGATGAACAAGTTGAGGCAGCGTTGAAAGCAGCGGAGGAAATCGGCGATGTTCAGCAAAGCACGCTAGACCGCATCGAAAAGGCAGAACGTCCGCGGCATCGCGTGGTGATCTCCAAGCCGTTCTTGATGGGGGCAACGGAAGTGACGGTGGGCCAGTTCAAGAAATTCTCCGCGTCGGGCTATGTCACCGAAGCGGAGCAGGCGGAGCTTGCAGCCAAGGCTTCTCCGCCGCCCGTCGTTCCTGGTCAGCCGGCGAAACCGATCGAAACTTATCTGAACCCCGGCTACGTCGTGAATGATGAATCTCCCGCAGCAGTGATCACCTGGACCGATGCGGTGGCCTATTGCAATTGGCTTTCGTCAGAAGAAAAACTCGACGCCTGCTATCTCTTGGATGTGAACACGAGCGCGTTCCAGCCGAACAAGAACGGCTATCGACTGCCGATGGAAGCGGAATGGGAATATGCCTGCCGGGCGGGCACGACGACGCAGTATTCGTTCGGTGACGACCATCAAGAACTGGTGCAGTATGCTTGGTACAACAAAAACCACGGCGGTCGGGCCCATGCAGTGCGGACGAAGCCAGCCAATCCGTTTGGCCTGTTCGATATGCACGGCAACATGCAGGAGTGGTGCCAGGATTACTTTGAGGAAAAGTGGTACGAGAAAACCCTCGCCAACGACCCAATCGGCCCATTTTCCGGCTCCCTTCGCGTGATCCGTGGCGGCCACTGCCACTTCTCCGCGTCCTACTGTCGCAGTGCGTATCGCAACTACTACCCGCCGTCGTACCGTACCAGCAGCCACGGTTTTCGCTGTGTGCGAAGTTGGTGAGTGTGAGTCGTCTGAGTCGTTTGTTCTGTGTTTCGCGACCGCAGTTGATCCAATACATCGCTCGACCCAGCCTCCAATGCTAATCATCGGATTTAATCAGCGGCAGCGTGCAGTCGATGAAGAGCCACGATAGTGCGCAGAACGCATACGTGGCGCCAATGACGACGAAGACCGTAGGCCAGCCGGCGTATTGGGCGATGTAGCCGATGACGGCGGGCGCTCCGATCGAGCCGACTCCCGCGATGGCGTTGTTGAAGGCAAAGACCGATGCCGTCGCTCGGCCGCCGATATCGGTCGCCACGCCCCAGGCCGTGGTCAGGCTCCAGTCGCTGAAGAACTTGACGAAGAACAGGGCATAACAAAACAAGTAGGGCTCGTGATACCAGAGGAGCGACGCCAGAATCAGCGCCGCGGCAGTTCCTTTGCCGGCGATTGCGACAATTCGCCGCGCCCAGCGGCGATTGCCGGTGCGGGCGATCAGCCAATCGTTCAATACTCCGCCCAGCGCTCCACCCAAAGCGCCGCCCAACAAAGGCAAGGCAGAATAAATGCCCATCTCCTTGGCTTTGAGATGATGCACCGTGAGCAGGAACAGCGGGATCCAATTTGAAAAGATGTTATCGGCAAACGTGCTCAAGATCGTCTGAATGTTGAGCGCAACGAAATTGACATAGGCGGGCGGCGAAAGACTGCCGAGCAACTCGCGGATCGTGATCCTGGCCGAATTAGGGCTGCTGCCAACCCCGATCAGGGCGGCTTCGCTTTCATTCACCAGCGGATGTTCGGCGGGCGTGTTACGAAACAGCACGACGAACAGCAGCGCGTGAGCCAAACCGAGCACCGCGAAAATCACGATTGCGGTCCGCCAGTCCAGACCGCAGTAGCCGATGAGCACCGTCATGAACAGCAGGTTCGCGCCCAAGCCGCCGAGTCGGCCGGCCGTGATTCCCGCGAGACCTTGCAGCGAGGTGCGAATGCTGATTGGGAACCATTGCCGAGCAATCCGATTGATACATGCCAAAGCGCCCGATTGTCCGATGCCCAGCAGCGCGCGGGCATACCACATTTCCAACTTGCCGGGGGCCCAGGCATGCAAGGCGAGACCCAGCGACCAGAGGATAATCAAGACGGTGAGCACCAACCGCACGCCCAGCACATCGGCGGCCATGCCGGCGGGGAACTGAAACAGCGAGTAGAAGATCGCGAAGCAACTGTCGATCAGCCCGATCTCGCCTTCGCTAAGCTTCCACTCGCGCATCAAGTCCGCCTTGATCAGGCCGAACGTGTAACGATGGAGCGTGAACAACCAAGATGTGCCGCAGGCCAGGCCGAACACGACCCAGCGGAAGTTCGTCGGCTCGGCCGTCGTGGGTTTCATCATCGGGCGCTTCCGTTAACAATCGACTTGATAGCGGGCGATCCGCTCGGGATCGCCTTCGATGCCGAGGCCGGGAGTGGTGGGAACCGCGATCGTGCCGCGTTCGATCTTGAATCGCTCGCGAATGATGTCGTCTTCCAGACCGTAATAGGTAGAATCGTTCGCCAGCGAATAGGCCGGGCAAGACGCGGCGACGTGCAACATCGCGGCGGTCTTCGGCCCCAGGTCATGCCCACAGTGCATGATGCAGGGAATGCCCGCGGCTTCGCACAACCGGCCGATGTTCACGCAAGGCAAGATGCCGCCGGCGATGTGCGTATCGGGCAAGATGAACGCCGCGGCGTCCGCTTGCAAGATGGTCAGCACACTGGCCGGATCGACCACGCTTTCGTTGAGCGCGATGGGGGTGCGACTTTGAGCGCGAAGCCAGGTCGCGTCCGTCAAAGGCTCCGCCGGAATGGGTTGCTCGAGATATTGCAGGTTGTATTGCTCCAGCCGTCGGGCGAGTTCGGCCCCTTGTTCTCGTGAATAAGCTCGATTGGGATCGATCCGCAGTTTCAATTTGTCGCCCACCGCATCACGCACGCCGCGGACCATTTCGACGTCTTCATTCAAATCGGAACCAGCTTTGGTCTTGAGCGTGGTGAACCCCTGCTCCACATACCAGGCCGCCAATTCACCGGCCCGCTCATAGGATTGAATGCCCATGCAAGCGGCAAGCTCAATTCGCGGCCGCAGAATGCCGCCGAGTAGCACCGCCACCGGCAGCCCAGCCGCCTTGCCGCAGAGGTCCCAGAGCGCGAGTTCGATACCGGATTTCAGCCGCGATTCAAACGGGCAATCCCGATGATAGGCGGCAATGTTCTGCGGATCGCGCCCGATGAGCCAGGCGCGGGCTTCGTGCTGCATCCGGCGGGCGCTGATGTTCGGCAGAAAGTTGATGTTGTGTTCGCCCCAGCCGGTGAGTCCCTCGTCGGTATCAACGCGGACGATGGCGCTTTGCGTGGTGGAACTGGTGCGGATGTGCGAGCGATAGGGAGCGACCGGCGAGATTTGCGGCACTTCGACTACGAACACTGCTACATCAGTTACGCGCATCGCAAACCTCAAAGTTCTGTAGCTGAATTCGCCAGAATTCAGATTCCCGGAAGCCTGAATTCTGGCGAATTCAGCTACTGCCCACGCAGCGTGATGGGCTGCATGATAGACTGGCAGGTTGCTTCAGCGAAATCGGCCACTTTAGGGGGCCATGGGGTTCACAGCAGATCACAGGCAAGCGAATGGGCAAAGATGCGGCCGCCGGACTTTCGGTGCAACAAGCCCGCGACCTGCTGCGCGGCTCAAACTTGCGGAGTACTGCTTCGCGACTGGCCGTGCTGCAATACCTGGCCAATTTCCATAAGCCGCTCAGCCATGCGGAAGTTTCCGACGCCCTCGTGCCACAGGGGTTTGATAAATCGACGCTTTATCGCTGCCTGGTCGAATTGGCCGACGCTAACTTACTCACCCGGCTCGACGCCGGCGATCATGCCTGGCGGTTCGAACTCCGCCGCGGCGAGACTCACAACGACGGCCAGCATCCGCACTTTATGTGTCTCGATTGCGGCAAAGTTACCTGTCTGCCGGAGATTGAAGTCAAAATCATTCCCACCAGCAGTAAGAAGTCGGGCCTGCTGGGCGATGTGACCGAGATTTTTCTCAAAGGTCATTGCACGGAATGCCGGTAAAGGAATTCCGGTAGAATCGCGCTAAAAGGCCGGCCGATCCGAAACGGTCCCCCGGCCTGCTCCGTCATAACGTACAGTTGAACCGGCAGCCGGTCTCATTTCTCGCGGCAGAGGTGGCTCTCATGAATGCTGATCGCAGGCGCTTAAGTATTTTGCCGGCAGTGATTTGCGGCTTATCGATGCTGCTTCACGGTTCGCCATCGCAGGGCCAGGCAGGCAAAGAAGACGCCAAGGATCAACCCGCGGCCGGGCAAATTCCTGTCAAGCGGATTGTGATGTTCAGCTCCGGGGTCGCCTTTTTTGAACGAACTGGGGACGTCCAAGGCGACGCCACGATCGACCTGAAGTTCAACACCCGCGACATCAACGACCTGCTCAAAAGCATGGTCCTGCAAGACGACGGCGGCGGGCGGGTTTCCACCGTTTCCTATGGCTCAAAGGATCCCGTCACCCGTGCGCTGCGAACCTTCTCCATTGACCTCACTACCAATCCCACGCTGGCCGACCTGCTCACGCAAGTCCGCGGCGAGAAGATCGAAATCGATTCACCCTCCGCCCTCACCGGCACGATCGTGGGTCTGGAAAAGCGCGTGAAGCCGATTGGCGAGAATCAATCGGTCGAGGTTACCTATCTCAATCTGCTCACCGACGATGGCCTGCGGAGCGTGGCCCTCGATAGCATCGGCCGGATCAAACTTTCCAATCCCAAACTCGATGCCGACCTGCGGCAGGCCTTAATGGTGCTGGCGATGGGCAACACCAAAGATAAGAAGAGCGTCACGCTCAACTTCACCGGCGCTGGCAAGCGACCTGTGCGGGTGGGTTACATTCAAGAATCGCCGATTTGGAAGACCAGCTACCGGCTGGTCCTCGGCGAAGAGAAGCCGCTGCTGCAGGGCTGGGCGATTGTGGAGAACACGACCGAAGAAGATTGGCAGAACGTTAACCTGACGTTGATTAGCGGCCGGCCGATCTCATTTGTGATGGATCTGTATCAGCCGATGTACATCGACCGCCCGGAAGTGAAACCCGAATTGTATGCTTCGCTCCGGCCCCGAACTTACGATCAAGACCTGGCCTCGGCCGATCGCGATTTTGGGCTCGCCGGGCAGGAATTCGAAAAGCTCAAGCAACTGGGGGACTCTAAAAAAGAGGTCGATGCCCTGGCCTTCCGGCGGCAGAGCGCGAACGGTGCCGCTGCGGCGCCAGGCTTGGCTCGCAGCCGCGGGTTACTCGAACAGGATCGTGAAATGGAAATGAGTAAAGCTCGAGTCGCCTCAAGTGTTCAATCCGCTGCTCAAGGTGGCGACGTCGGCGAGTTGTTTCAATATCGCATCGCCACGCCGGTGACCCTTGCTCGCCAGAAGAGCGCCATGCTCCCCATCGTCAACGAATCGGTATCGGCCGACAAGATCTCGATCTACAACCCCAGCGTTCATGCCAAGCACCCGCTCAATGGCTTGAAGCTGACGAATAGCACCGACCTGCACCTGATGCAAGGCCCGATCACGGTCTTCGACGATGGCGCCTACGCCGGCGATGCTCAGATTCAAGCTTTGCCCCCGAAGTCCGAACGGATCATCAGCTATGCGATGGATCTGGACACCGAAGTCGCTCCCACATCAACGGGCGATCCCGATCAGCTCGTCACCGTGAAGATCGTTCGCGGCACGCTGCACGCCACGCGCAAGTACGGCCGCAAGCAGGCGTATGTCATCAAGAATGCGGGCAAGAAAGGAAAGAAAGTCTTGATCGAATACGCGCTGGATACGAACTGGACGCTGATCGAACCGAAAGCAGCCAGTGAGAAG
>JAYTUF010000506.1:0-6149 GCA_043744755.1 Anatilimnocola sp. | reverse complement strand
CCTTCCATTGTCCGAGGAAAAAATGTTGCCTAACATTCATTCCTACGAACTCCCCGCCTCAAAAGCCAGAAGCTAGCAGAGGCACTTTGAAAGGGGTGCCCATGCGAAACCTACCTGTCCGTGGCGATGATGCCTCGCGCTGCTGATCCAATTCGCGCACCTGCCCTTTCCTTGGGAATGCGGCGCCAATGAAAACAAGAGCGGGCTGATTCGCCGGCACTTCCCCAAGGGAGTGGCTTGAGCAAAATCAGCCGCTAGGACGTCGTTCCGGCTTCCGCTCCTCACTATCGAAATCTCTCCCGCAAACGAGTTCGAGTTGACTCGCAATGATGCTGAACAGCTAGTCCAGCTACGCGGTGAATCGTGCATCTGGCAGAAGGAGGCGGCTATCAATGCGGCAGTGCCCTTACTGCCACGCAGTTGTTCCGCAGTGCTTTGGGTGGATGCGGACCTTGTCTGGCAATGCGAATCGTGGACGAACGAGCTTCGCTCAGCTCTTCGTCACTACGTAGTCGTTCAGGCATTTTCCGAATGTATTCGTTTGCCGGCCGAGCTTGGAGTGGTGAAAAGTCGTGTTGATTTCAGGTTGGTTGTGGGGAGGGTTTTAGGGCGCGGAAGTTTTGGGGTCCTCTCGGTCCCACTCTCGTCGGCAATCCTCTGCCGACAACCTGTCCCCAACCAATGGAACACAAACGCCCCCCAACACCTATCCCAATTTACATCCCAAAAATCACGACCTTTCACCCCGCCAGGCCGAGCTCGTCCTGCGAGATGGTCCGTCTCTGGGCCAAGTCCACCCTGCACAGATTGATGTACAGCTGGGCGCTTACCCAAAAAGAAGGAAATCCTCGGGGATTTCTTTCATCCGGGTCAGGCGATCACGGACGGCATCGTGCGCGTGAACGATCACGACTTCGTCATGGCGGAGCAGCGCCTGGTACCGTACGGCGTGTATGATGTGCGTCGCAACGAGGCGCTGATGTATCTGGTCCGCGGCGCCGACACCAGCGAACTCGCCTGCGACGCGATCCGCCGCTGGTGGCAGCGGTTGGGCTGCGAACATTACTGGCTCGCGCCGCAACTGCTCGTGCTCTGCGACGGCGGCGGCAGCAACGGTTCGCGGCAATACGTCTTCAAAGAACAACTCTGCCGTCTGGCCGCCGACCTGGGCTGCGACATTCAAGTCGCACACTATCCGCCGGGCTGCTCGAAATACAATCCGATCGAGCATCGCCTGTTCTGCCACGTCTCGCGCGCCATCAAAGCCGTGGTGCTGAAGACCATACAAGTCGCGCGAAACTTTATCGCCCGCACGCACACCGCCCACGGTTTGCGAGTCGTCGCGGACATCGCCCGCCGCATGTATGAGAAGGGAATCAAAGCCAGCCAACATTTCCTGGACAACAACCCCATCCGCTACAACAACTTCCTGCCCCAACTCAATTACACCGCCCCCGCCTGCAACCCCCTATAATCCCAAGAAGCCGAAGTTATTTCGCGTTTGGTCCTCAGTCAGAAGAAGTAAAAAACTATATCGCCGACAAGGACTGCGTGGTCGCAATCACGGTCCGCGCACCTCAAGTTCTAGGCGTGCAATAGTTTACACGATCGCCCTGGATTCGCGAGCGTCGAAGCTCAAAACGTTGTTACTTGTTATTCATAACGAGTAGCCTTCCGCATTGAAAACAAGCCGTGTTTCGTCAATTGCTTGCTAGCCACTGAACATTCTTGGTGCCAAGCACGTATTTGCAACCTTAGCTGCGCGGACCGTGACCAACCCCCACACGATGCACTTCAGCGGACGCTTACCATAATTTCACAACCTCTGAGCGCACTGTACGGCACTTCAGACGCTCGGGAGTTCGGCCCGCAGCGATTAAAATGCCCCCGGTTCAAAAAGTTATGGATGCGCCGCTATCCGCACAAATCGATACCGCCATTAGCACCCTCGCGAAGCCCTGCGATTACTTTCTTCGCATTAACTGTTCGCGCATCCTACCAAGTCGACGCCTAGGTATCTCGCCTGTCACGTCCTCAAAATCCGCGAGGTGTTCACGGACCAGTGTGTGATGCGGAATAATCGCCAAACTAAACTCGCCATCATGAATTTCTTCATCGTACAACGCACTTTTCACATATTTCAGCACGCTCGCGTCATCGAGAGTTGCATGCCTTATGAATACAAGCCGAGGAAAACCGTTCAAAGTGGAGTAAACTTGTAGCTTGCGATTCAGCGTCGTTTTAATTTCGGGTGAGAGGGTACGACGTGACGCAAGCAATCGCTCTACGACATGTGATTCATTAGTGGGCAGAATTGGAAGTGCCTGCCTTTCCTGAATCCATTTTTCAAGAAACTCCTCACGCACTTCACCAATCGCGAACGCAAACTTTGCGCGCTGGGAAGCGTCAAAGCCTTCGCACAAAACAAGCGAAAATCCATCTAAGTTCTCGCGTGTCTCTTTAAGTCCCTTTAGATATCCCTGCGGTCCTGCTGCGTCAGCGGCCAACAGCACCTGTGGATTGGCGATCGCAACTGATAATGCAGCAACCGCGGAAAATTGCGGCGTATGCTCTGAAATGCAATGGTATGCAACCAGTTGCGCGATTCCTGCATCCTTTTGCTTTACAATCTCGAGCCAAATGCTCGGCTCCAGCCTTTGAATGAGATGAGATGTCTTAAGTCCCTTAAGCTGTGGCCATGAAAGGCCCTCTTGACCCCTACCTTTGCTAGGTAATTGCATGAGCTCCTGAAGTAAGTCCTTATTTAGCCTTGCCCAGGTGACTATGGGCTCGCTGCCGGTTGTAGCCACATAATTCAACGCACAAATCCCAATAAAAAACAATCCGCTTCTAGCTCGACTTCTATTATTCATTTTGCATACCTTATCGCAATCGACATATAGTTGTTTAAGGGCCTTGATTCAAAAGTGTCCATGTAGCCCTGGCAGTTGCAGTTCCGGTCGAAGCAGCGAATTTTGCTCCAGCAGCTCTCGCATCTGGCGTTCTGAAAGTAAACGCCGCCAAATCTCCTTGAGAGTGCTGGCCAATCTTTGTTTTATTGATATACGCATAGTGGCTCGGAAAATCGCTGCCATGGAAGTCAATGGAATATGACCCGTTACAGCACACGCGGTACTCTATATCTGCCCACGCCAAGGGGACGCCTCCACCAAATCCGAGGCGCGCGAAAAACTGTCCTACCCAGCCAATTCGGAACTCGTGCTTAAAAACCACTCGAATACATGTGGGCGTAGCCGAAGGCGGATTTGTCCATGTGTTAGAGTTTAACGTTGACGCATACGATGCGCCCGCCTCTGAACTGCCTTCGCCTGCTTCGTAATGATTTACAAGCCTAATCGGCGTCCACCCATGGTCGGTTTTCCAGTCAGCCCGATAACTTTTGACCGCGTTATTGCAGCACTCGACCTGAAGTTGCGCCCGAACAAACCCCCGATACTCTTTGCTGACTAGTATTGTACCCCAGCTTGTGTATGTATTCGCCGGCCGAGGATTTGCCGACTCTGACAGCAGACCCAGCATCACCATTACGCGATGAAAATCCCCCAATTGAAGCTCCTGGTCCAGTCCTTGCTTTTGCGCTTCCGCTTGAAACTGAAAAAATAGGTCGTCGGTCGGCTTGAAGCCATCAATAAACGATACGATCGCAGCTTCAGGCCCTTCCCAATAAAGCAGTCCAAGCGGATCCGTTCGGCGCGTCGGAATATTATTTACATAATTATAAACATTTGACTCCCTGTACTGCAGTCCAACAGGATCGCGTGACGTGAAATATCCCACAGCGGAATGGTACCGACGCATTCTAAATAAATACAATCCAGATTCGGGCTCAAGCATCTGTCCAGTAAAAAGACATCGATTCGATGTAACTGTCCAGCCAGCGCCAGTTCCATAGTCGCTCAGAAGGGCGGAAGGTTCGCCATATGCGGAGTATACGAAGCGTACCTCGCAATCCTGTTGAAGTGCGAACACGACATTCCAATTCGCATCTTGCATCACAAACATTCTTGCGTCGTGGGTGTTCTCGACGTAGCGATCTCGGAAAATGAGGTCGTCGAGGTAGCGAGCCCCCCATACAAACTGCTCATGACTTTCGGCATTCGTTGACGATATTTCAGTGCGTTCCTCTATCTCTTGCCAGAGATTGCTGAAATAGAAATGATGCGTCTCGTCGAGAACGGCCGAGATGAAGACCTGTTTAGCAGTTCGCCAGGATTGGCCGTTGTATGAATAATGTGCGAGCGCCTGCCATCCACTTCCGCTATCAGGCTCCTCTAGCTCGACGAGCCGGTTCCAAGCGTCCCAAGTTCCGCGATATGCCAGCGTCGGTTCCTTCGGCTGTGGAATCAGCGTCATGTTGCCGTTGCGATCATACTCCGGCGTCACCCAATTGGCGCCCACGGTGCGCGCGATGGCGGTGATTTCATTGACGCGGTTGGCGAGCCGCTGCTGATCGAGCGTGTTGGCCGCGTCGGCCTGGTCGTTTTGGGTGAAGTTTCGCCAGTTGCCGGTCGCGTCGAGTTGCCAGCCTTGTTGGATCGCGGGCGATTCAATCACTGTGTCGGATTCAATCAATCGACCACGATGGAAGTTCTTGAGGCGGTGCATCCCATCGTACCCGTACAGTTCGTCGAAGTCCTTGTCGTACCACTGGGCGATCAGATCGGCGCGCGAGGTCCGGTTGCTCGCGCGGTCGTAAGTGTATTGGAGATGGACGAGGCCGGGCGGGTCCTCGCTGGAGGAAGAACTAGAAGAGCTTGAAGCATAGCTCTGCCAGAGCAGATCGATGATCCGGCCGAATTGATCGAAGCCGGTGTAAGGATTGGGTGTTGAGCCATTGGCATAGTCGAGTTTCACCTCCGGCAGCAGGTAGTCGGTCGTCACGAACGTGCTGAGGCCTAGGTATGTGTACCGGCAGACTTCGTCACCATCGAAGTTCAGAGTGCGAATGCGCGACAGATTGTCGGCATCATCATCGTCGTAGAGGTAGGGCAGCCCCTGACCTCCCGGATAGGCCATGGTTGTGGGCCTGATCGTATTCGCGGAGCCGTCTTCATAGGCGTACTCGACCTTAGGAGAAGTACCCGTGTTGACGGCCCCGGCATGCTCCTGATACTGCTTTTCGAGTTGGGCGAAGTCGTTGTATGCGTTCTCGACTTCATTGACCACGCTGCCGCCGCTCGCGGCGTCGTAGCTGGTGATCTTTTCGATCATGCCGCGAACTTCGTACGTCCGGCCGATCCGCAGGATAGCGTCGTCAACGCCGGGTCCGACGGTCGTTACGGCATCCGCAAGGTGGCGTCCCAGCAGGTCATGACTATAGTCATGAACGCTGCCGTTCTGATCGCGCATCTTGATGCGCTCCCCTTGGCGGTTGTAGCCGAACGTGACACGATCAGCCGAGTCGGCAGAATCGGGATAGATTTCAGCGAGGAGAAGCTCGTTCGAGGACAGATCAGAATTGCTCAGCTTGACCCCGTACTCATATCGAGTAATCTGGTCGCCCGTGTCTGGGTTCTTGGCCAAAATCGCGATGCGTTGGTTGCCGGGGCCATAGCGCATTTCGGTCGTGACGTTCTGCTCGGAGCCTTGGCAGAAGCAGCCCGGCTGAGTCACCGCCACGTAATTCTGAATGGTGCGCACGGTGCGACCCGCGTTATCCGCATAGCTCCGGTCCACCTTCCCTGCGGGGTCGATCGACTCGAAGGCTTCGCCACGCTCATTGTAGTTCGTCCGCGAGACGAGAATCAAATCGCTTGATTCCGGCGGCTCGTCCGGACGCGTCGGCGGACCGGCGTTGTCGTTGGTGCCGTAGTTTGCCGAGGCGAGGGTGCGGCCTACCCCATCCACCCACATCGCTCGGTAGCTGTCACGGGACTTTGGCTGAGAACCGCTCGGGCCATTGAGCGGTCCTAAGCCCGTCGCGTTGTGCCAGCGCTGACGACTGGTCGTCATTAAGACGTTCGACGCGCCGTCGTACTCCGTCTCCAACTGCTCGAAGATCTTGTCGTCCGCGACAGAATCCGGCGTGATCACCGCGTCGGGGTTGTACCCCATGTAGCTCGTCGGTACCCGGCCGATGCCATCATAGACGCTCTTCGTGAAGGCATTGCTCCCGGAAGGCAATGAGC
>JAYTUF010000505.1:0-1612 GCA_043744755.1 Anatilimnocola sp. | reverse complement strand
GAGCGTCACCGAACCGGCGAAGCTGCTGGAACGAATGGGTTACGACGTAACCATCGTGGGCGTGACCGGCCAAGGCGTGGTGCAACCATCCGCCATTCAGGCCGCGCTGCGGAATGATACGGTGCTGGTGAGTGTGATTCACGCCAACCATGAAGTGGGCGTGCTTCAACCGCTGCGGCAGATTGCCGAATTTTGCCATGATCGCAATGTGCTGCTCCATACCGATGCTGCGCAGAGCGTGGGCAAGGTCCGCACGTTCGTCGATGAGCTCGATGTGGATCTGCTCACCGTGGCCGGGCACAAGCTCTATGCGCCAAAAGGGATTGGCGCATTGTTCATCCGCCGGGGTGTCGCGATTGAACCGCTGATTCGCGGCGCGGGACAAGAGCGGGGCCTGCGAGCGGGCATCGAAAACACGCCGGCGATCGTGGGCCTGGGTCGCGCGGCGATGCTCGCCGCCCGCGCCTTGGAAGAATCGCCCGATCGGCTCGAAGTGCTGCGCGATGAACTCTTCAGTCGTCTGCGAGCCGCCATCGGCGACGAGTTACTGCTGCATGGTGAACTGGCGACCCGCCTGCCGAACACGCTCAGCCTGAGCTTTCCGAATGTGATCGGACATGAATTGCTCGCCCGCATCCCGGAGCTGTGCGCCGCCACGAGCGGTGGCTCGCATACCGATACCGAAGCGACCTCGCCGACCCTCGTCGCCATGGGCATCGATCCTCAAATTGCCCGTCAAACCATCCGCCTGAGCCTGGGTTGGTATACCGCCAGCGATGATATTCCGCGGGCCGCGAATCTTCTGCTCGGCGCGTGGGAAGCATTGCGATAAGGAGTCTAAAACCTCGGGTGTCCTGAGTCAGCCGCCACGCGTTAGCGTGCGGTTCTTGTCGGGCGAACCGTGGGCGCCATCAGCGCCGCAACGGCTCCGACGCAATGCGATCGCCTGAGTCGTCCTGGGCGATAACACTTTCGCCCGCGTTTTCCAAGGCCTCGGCCCGGTCAAAGCCACGGCGCAAGTTGTTCTACGCTAACGTCTTATAGAATTAGTTGCAATTCGATGATAACCACTTAGCGATAACATCATCAGGAATCTGATAACAACTCCTTCAGGTGGGATGATAACCGTCCGCCCGTTGGAGTCCCGGCTTCAGCCGGCCCCCCGTGGCATGCCGCCCTGAATCCCGCTTCACCTACGCGCAGCCGCCTTCGGATCGCGGCTATCTATTTTCAACCAGTTTGGGAAAGATCGACCACCTCTTATTAGACGATCCACCCCGGACACGTCTGGTCCAGCCGAGGCAAGTTTTCCCAAGTTTTTTGGAACGGGACCAGACGGGCAAGAGTGCCCATCCTACTGCGCCTCAAGGAACTCAGGGGGCGGGCTTGAAGCCCTGGCAGGGGCGACCGGATTCGCAGCCCACGGCGTGAGCGTGGGACGGGGCGGAGAATGGTGGTTTCACTTTCCCCGTAGCCTGCAGCCGTGCTGCGGGCGAGTCCCCAAAACCCGCCCGTGTCCTCGCTGTGGCGAGGCATCGACCTGCTGACTCCCCAGTGCCTGTGGGACGAACAATTTGGAAAACTCACTTCCAGCGAATTGGCCGACCGCTTG
>JAYTUF010000504.1:0-6167 GCA_043744755.1 Anatilimnocola sp. | reverse complement strand
AGAATCTAGCCCTCTTGAACCAACTTTCTAGTTCCGTGTGCAGACGACTGTGAAGTGAGATACCATTGAAATTAGCCACCGGCTTCAGCCGGTGGTATGAACGAAAAGGCGATCCGGCTTTAGCCATTTCTAATCAGGTGTTGCTAACCCGGAACCGCTGCTGATTGATGGCTAAAGCCGGACACTTTGTGTGTTGTGTCCACCGGCTGAAGCCGGTGGCTAAGAATGTGACCAGGTTCATTCCGCCAGACTGTTACGAACTATTTCTTCCTGTTTGTCGCTAATGAATCGCCGCCAGTCTACGAAAACCATCGTTCCCCCAGCAGCTACGGCCGTGGCTCGGCCGACTCGACCCGCGCGCGGGTTTTGGGTGTTTCTCAGCATCGCTGCCGTCGTGGTGATGATGGCCGGCGCGCTCGCGGCCGACTATTGGATCGGCATTCCCGCGGGCGAGCAAGCGACGTTCGTCGGCCGGCAGTCGTGCATCGAGTGTCATCAGCCGCAGCATGAGCAGTTCGTTGGTTCGCATCACGATCTGGCCATGGACATCGCGACCGACAAGACGGTGCTCGGCGATTTCAACGACGCGGAACTCAAGCATCATGGCACGCAGTCGAAGATGTTCCGCAAGGGCGAGAAGTATTTCATCAACACCGAAGGCCCCGACGGCAAACTGGCCGACTTTGAAATCAAATACGTCTTCGGCGTTACGCCCCTGCAGCAATACATGGTGGAGTTCGATCGGCCGGAGGACATGCCGAACAACGAAATCGCCCGGCTGCAAGTGCTGCGAGTTTCGTGGGACACGCTGCAGAAGAAGTGGTTCCATCTCGATCCGCCCGATGTGAAGGAGAAGCTTGACGCCGGCGACATGTTGCACTGGACCGGCTTTGCCCAGTGCTGGAACCACATGTGCGCCGAGTGCCACTCGACCAACTTGCAGAAGAATTACGATGTGGCTGCGGGCTTGTATCACACGACGTTCTCGGAGATCGATGTCAGTTGCGAAGCCTGCCACGGGCCGGGAAGTTTGCATGTCAAACTGGCCACCGCTACTTCGCTCTTTTGGGATCGGCAGCGGGGATACGCCCTCGCGCAACTCAAAGGAACGCCGAACAAGCCTGAAGTAGAAATGTGTGCCACATGCCACTCACGTCGGCGGGGTGTGCAGCCGGGATACAATGCGAGCTGTGGCTATTACGATTACTTTGCGAACGAATTGCTGCAGCAAAACATCTATCACGCGGATGGGCAGATTCAGGATGAGGTCTATGAGTATGGCTCGTTCTGTCAGAGCAAGATGTTCCATAAAGGCATCAAATGCAGCGATTGCCACAATCCGCATTCGGCCAAACTGAAGTATGAGGGAAACAAGCTCTGCACCAGTTGCCATCAGCATCCGGCGGCCAAGTATGACACGCCCAACCATCATCATCACAAGGAAGGTTCGGCGGGAGCGTCCTGCGTCGAGTGTCACATGCCGGCGACGACTTACATGGAAGTTGATTCGCGGCGGGACCATAGCCTGCGAATTCCGCGGCCTGATCTAAGCGTGAAGCTCGGGACGGCAAACGCGTGTACTGGCTGTCATCTGCAAACTGATCCTGGCACCGCGACCCTCCGGGAGCGGAAGGATTTAAAGTCCTACGCCGATTGGCTGCGGATTGGCGAGCGCGGTGACGAGAAGGTCAAGAACGAACTCACGCGACTCGATAAGTGGTCGGATGAACATGTCGAGAAGTGGTTTGGCAAGCAGCGAAAGCGGGAACCGCATTTCGCCGAAGCGCTCCATGCCGCGAGAAATAATTCGCCCGATGCCGAGCAGCAGTTGATCGATTTGATGGGCAAGAAGACGATGCCCGCCATCGCGCGGGCGACCGCGGCGCTTGAGTTGCGGACGTATCTCAATCCAATCCATTCCGCGGGAACAGGGGTTACCAAAGTCCTGGTAACTGGTTTGAGTGATCCTGAACCGCAGGTGCGGGCCGCTTGTGTGCTCGCGCTGCAAGGCGCCGACGATGGCACGATCCGCAAAGTGCTCTTGCCGCTGATTGATGATCCTTCCAGACTGGTGCGGACCGAAGCGGCGCGAATTCTGGCCCGCTTGCCGGAGTCGGAAATTCGCGGCGACAAACTGCAACGGCTGCGCGAGGTGTGGGCTGAATTGGAAGCATCAGCCACCATCATGAACGACCGGGCGGAAGGACACTTGATGCTGGGCGTGATCGCCGAAAGTCGTGGCCGCCTGTCCGACGCGCAGCGGCATTACGAAACGGCGATCCGCGTGCAACCCGAGAGCACCGGCCCCCGCGGCCAACTGGCAATGCTGCTGGAGCGCATCCTGCAGGAAGCGCAAGAACAAGCCGAGCGGGCTTCGCAGCAAGGGAACGTGGCCGCCCGCGATCAGGCTCTCGCACCGATTCCGTCGCTGATGTTCGAGATCGAACAGTTGCGTCAGGATGAGCTGTGCCTGATCGAGCGCGACGCGCAGCTTGTTCCCGAGGAGGCCCTGATGCAGCAGCAACTGGGCTTCGCGCGGCACACGCAAGGTTGGCGAAAAGAGGCGGGCCACGCGCTGCTCACGGCCCGATTGCTCGACCCTCGTTCCACGGAAACGGCTTTCGCGCTGGCAATCTTCTATCGAGATACGGGTTGGCCGGAGCGGGCTTGGGAAATCATCTCTGCGGCGAACAAGCAACTGGCCGCGCCGGCTCACATGAAGCAACTGGAAGAGGAGCTGAAGCAAGAACTACAATTGCGTCGGCCCAGCGGACCGCAACTTAAATAAAGGAGTAGCACTTGCGCCGCCCTAGTCCTTTCACGCAACGCCGCGACCCGGTGGACATCAAGATGACGCCGATGATCGACGTCGTCTTCTTGCTGATGATCTATTTCATCTGGTCTTCCAGCTTCGGCATCGCCGAGCGACTGTTGCCCAGCCAGATCTCGGCCCAAGCGAGCGGCGCGGGACAATCAGCCACGGAACTGCCGCCCCCCGAAGCCGATTTTGAGAAGATCGTCGTGCGCTTGGTTGCGGTCCAAGGTCGCGTCGGCTGGCTGGTGAATGAATCCCCCGTTGCTTCGCTGGCTGACTTGCAGAACATCCTGCTGGGGATCGCGCGAATCAAACGGGATGCTCCCGTCGTGCTGCATCCCGATCCTGACGTGCCTCTGGGGGATGTGATCGATGTGTTCGACCTCTCGCGGCTGATCGGTTTTGAGAAGGTGCAGTTTGCGGTGAATGCGAAGTAGAAACCATTTTCCAATTGAGTTTGAAATGAGTTGGCAACGAACAATCCGATTCAGCTTGTGCTTAGCGATTAGCGCCGCTGTTTCACTGAGTTCGCCGTTGCCCGTGTTACGTGCTCAAGGTGTTGCATCACCCCTGCCGGCGCTTCTCAAGAAGCATTGCATTGATTGTCATGGTCCCCAAGAGGCGGAACGAAATCTGCGGCTCGATCAACTGCCGCTGAAGTTTGATGAACCAGAGACCACTGCCAAGTGGATCAAAGTTTTGGAAATGCTCAGCCGCGGCGACATGCCGCCGGCCGGCGCGAGCCAACCGACCGCCCAGGACCGCACCGCGGCAACCACCTGGCTGCGAACTGCACTGCACAACGCATCGCTCGCCACTCAGCAGAAGCAGGGCCGGGTGCTGATCCGCCGGCTGAATCGCACCGAGTACGACACCACGCTTAGCGACCTGTTGGGCATTGACGTGAGCACGCGAGATCTGCTGCCGGATGATAATTCCGCCGCGGGTTTCGACAACATCAGCAGCGCGCTCGATGTTTCAGCCGCCCACATGCTCCGCTACCAAGATGCCGCTGAACGATCGTGCCGCGGCGTGATTCCCACCCGTCCACCGACGAAGATCAACGACCGCCGCACCGGCAAGCAAGTGACGGAAAAGATGCCGACGTTCAAGGACCTGCTCGGAAAGGTGGTCAAGGTAGATGGCGATGCGCTTATCATGTATGGCCAGCCCTATGGTCACATTCCCTGCAGCACCGCCGCCGTGCCCCAGACCGGCCGGTATCGCGTGCGCGCGCTCGTTCGCGCTCTGAACTCTCCCGACAAACCGCTGCCAATTCTGCTCTCGTGCCGCGATCAGTATGGAAGGGAGGACGACGGCGTTCGCGAACAGGCCAAGTCGCTAGCGAGCAATCTCGGTTCGCAGGATCGCGAGCGGCTCGATCTGCTCCTCTCGTCGATTCGCGAAGCGGAAGCTCGCCTGGCGCTGGACCTGAACTGGATCAACCGGCCCAAGCCGAAGGTTGAAGCCAAGCCGTTCTCGGACGACTACATCACGGGTGGGCGGATGCTGACCCGCACGGCCCAGTGGTTCGACCTGGTGCATCTGGCCCTGCAGACTGATTCGACTCGCGTCATCAGCCTGTCGCTCTGGTCGCACGAGTCGGTGACCGACGTGCAGGGAATGACGATTCCCCACCACGATGCTTCGCACCACGGGCAGGACGAAACCAAAATCGAGCAACTGGCCAAGATCGAAGAGGCCGAGGTGCAACTCTTCGCGGGGTTGCTCGGCAAGCTGAAAGCGTCGGCCGAGAACGAGCGGTCGCTGCTGGACCGGACCGCGATTGTGTATGGCAGCAGTCTGGGAAATGCATCAGCCCACACCGTCGATAATCTTCCCATCATCCTCGCCGGCGGCGGCTTTAAGCACGCGGGGCACATCGGTTTCAATCGCAAAGAGAACTATCAGCTCTCGAATTTGTACGTTCGCCTGTTGCAGCAATTGAAATTCGAAACCGACCGGTTTGGAAACAGCGACGGCGTGCTGAGCGAGGTCTAAAGTTCGCCACGTCGCTTGCGACGCCCTTGGCTCGAGCGGCACGTCCGCGTGTCGAAAAACTCCCCCGGTTTTTCGCCGCGCACCCCCCGCGAAACCCGCGTGCGGCGCTCGTCCGTGTCGAAAAACCCCCGGAGTTTCTCGCCACCAGCCCCCGTTAGAGGGGGCCTGGCTTACTGCGATTTCCACCACTCGTAGGATGCGGTGATCACAGTTTGCACTCCCCAATAAACGCGGCGCGAACCAGCAAGGCCCTACTCCTCGATCTCCGGCAGCTTTCCCGATTCCACGGCGAGGCGATAGTCGCTAGGACTGGAGTCCCAGGTGGCGTGATAGGTGGATTCGAGAGGAACCTGAACGTGATACCAGGTGCTTAAGAACAGCGGCATGGGGGGCAAGACGTCGCCGACGGCAATCGGTTCCAGAAAGGCAATCCGCTCGGTGCCGGTTTTGTACGACGCCAGCATTCGGTTCTTGCCGGCCGGAAACGAAAAGTCCTCTTCTTCGATCTCATCCCAAATGACCTTGTGGATGCCTACCGGATCTCGCGGCGAAGGGGGAAACAGATCGATCACGAGCACGTGGACGCCCGCCTTCAAAAACTCCATAGTCTGCTCCACAAAATCGCGCACGGCGACTCGGCTGTTCTTATTTCCCGGAGAGACGATTTCGATGACCGCGATGATCCGGCCCAGGTGATGCTTTAGCACGACGCGATTCGCGCGAGCGGCATACAACTCTTTCGTGCTGCGGCGGATGATTTGAGCGCTAGGCGGCGCCTGCGTGCGCGCAGCAACAGCCTGCGTGGCCACGCCGCCTGCATCGTCAGTGCCGACCGCCGCGCGATCGTCTCGGCCTTCAATCGCCAGCACGTCTGTTTCGAGCGGTCCAGATCGCTGCTCAACCAAGGCTGAGACGCCTGGAGGCAATTGTCCCCGATTCAGCGCACGCGCTATTTCGATGGACCAATCCTGGTGAAAGTGGTGAAACAATCCCGCGGGAACGCGGGTCCAGTCGTGCAAGGGCATGCTTGGATCCTCCGTGCAATATTATACGTGGATCGGCAAGTTTATGCTTCGCCGAGCAGTGCCGCGCCGACGAAAACTGCAGGTCGTTTACTCGTACGAAGCAACGGCTTCATCCAACAACTTCCTGAACCACCTTGCCATGCACATCGGTCAACCGGAAGTTGCGGCCTTGGAATTTGAAGGTCAGGCGGGTGTGGTCGATGCCGAGCAGGTGGAGCAGGGTGGCGTGCAGGTCGTGAACATGCACGCCGCCGGATTCGATGTTGTAGGAGAAGTCGTCGGTTTGGCCGAAGGTCAGGCCGGGCTTCACGCCGCCGCCCGCGAGC
>JAYTUF010000503.1:0-1614 GCA_043744755.1 Anatilimnocola sp. | reverse complement strand
ACCGGAACTAAATCGGATCAGGACTTGAAGGGCCGAGGGGCGACGCACTTTCTCTTGACCGGGCCGCGACCGGGCACCATCTATTGCTTTGAGAAACTCGTGAGCCGGCTGGTTGATCTCAAAACGGGCAAAGATATTACCAACAATGGCACTATCGTGGAACTTTCGCCCAGCGGGCATCTGTCGCCGCGGCGCGACCTGCTGACGATGGCAACCGCGGCTGGCGGCGCGGAATTGCTCTCGGCCGATTTGAAGCGCTCGGAGGGGAGCTTTTCGCCGTCCGATCCAGCGCCAACGAATCCGAGTGATGGGCGGAGTAGTGCGGCTGCGTATTCACCCGATGGAAAATTTGTTGCGGCCGGTCGTTCCACCGGCCGATTGACTTTGTGGACGGCCGATGGCTTCAAACAGTCTGGTGTGCAGGGGGTTTCCGCCCATACCGGCAAGATCGATGCGCTCTGGTTCACGACCAGCGAATTAATTTCGCTCGGTCTGGACGGCAAAGTGAAGCGTTGGAATCCCACGGATGGCAAGGAGCTCGCGGCCTTCTCGTTCGGCGCACAACTGGATCGCGGCTGGTTGCTGGCCGGGGGGCAAATTGCCGCCATCGTCCGCAAGCCGGTGGCGGGCGAAATCGAGTTCTTTCAAATGCCGACCACTGAGGGCGAGCAACTCAAACTGCTGGCCACCATTCCCGTGGTCACGCTGTTCGATGGCTTCCCCACGGTCAATCGCGCCTTCACCATTCCCGAAATCGCCCTGTCGCCCGACGGTAGCCGACTCGCGCTGGCCGCAAACTCGGGTTCTTCTGGCCTGAGCATCTCGCGAATCGCGATCTACGACGTCTCAGCCTTCATGCCCAAGCTATCCATTGCTTCCGCCAGTGAAACCGACCCGCGAGTCATCGGCAGCAAACCGCCTGCCACCAAAACGACACCGGCACCACCGGCCAAAGTCGAACGCGAGTTCCGCACCTGGAGCACGGCCGATGGCAAGTTTTCGGTCGAAGCCCAGTTCCTCAGCAACACGAGTGAGGTCGTTCGCTTGAAGCGCAAGGACAACGGCAAAGTCATCTCCGTGCCACTGGATTCGCTCAGCGCAGCGGATCAGGCACTCGCAAAATCACTCCGTTAATGGTGGCCGATCGTAAGAATGAGTATACATTCTGGTATACGATTCGGACCTTCATTCTGTATCGAGTTGATGTCTGGCCGCCCATGTTCGGATTCAGCAGGAAAGTTACGCCAAGCTTCGCCAATTAGCGAAGAATGCCAGTTCAACGATGCCTGAAGTTTTGGCGGAGGCGATTGACGAATTGTATCGAAAGCGGTTTTTTGTGGACTGTGACCGCGCTTATGCGCGACTAAAGGCTGATCCCAAAGCTTGGAAGCAAAAGCTTGCAGAGCGGGCGGAATGGGATTGCACGTTGGCCGATGGCTTGGAGGATGCTTTGTTCGCGACTTTGTGATCGCAGCAATTCCAATTGCGAGTCCAAGTCGGCGTGCCGCTTGCGAGGCTAAGGACCGGCGCATCAATTAGTGTCGGCAAACATGGGCTGTTTTGCTAGGCTGCTTCGCTGGGCATTTTAGCAGGGGTTGTTGAATTACGAGGAGG
>JAYTUF010000502.1:0-6175 GCA_043744755.1 Anatilimnocola sp. | reverse complement strand
TTTTAGCAATGCAGCGAAACACGCCGGGCGACCGGCTCAAGCTGCTGTATTAGGAAATCCGCTGGCTACGCGCTCTGGTCCAAGCGACTCGCCGCTTTTTCGGGTTTGATCTTGCGCGTTTGATCTTGACCCTACTGCCGGACATGCCTTAAAACCGCCCCCATAGTATTCAGCTCGCTCCGCGAGACGAGCCTTCACGCGCAGCGTCAAGGCAAACAGACGCCGTCCTTGCCTTAGAGATGTTCGCCATGTCGATCGAACGGAATGCCTCCACCAAAGCGTTCGGTGTCGAGGAAGGGTTTGCTCCCTACCGGTTGCGGCAGGCTCGCTATTACGAACTGGGCGTCGATTGTGCCCAGTGGGCCAGGCAGCATTTTGAGGCCACCAGGCAGAAATACGAACTGCTCGACATTGGCACCTACGATGGCGTGACGCGGCGATACGTCGAAATTCATCCCGGTTCGGAACACGTCAAGTATCATGCCGTCGATATCTTTCCGCAGGGAAAGGAATTCGTTTACAAGCACCAGGATTGGCAACTCCACCATATCGACCTGACGAAGGGACTGCCGGGCCTCAAGTCGAATAGTTACGACGTGGTCGTTTGCGAACAAGTGCTGGAACATTTGCACGACCCCGCCGTCGCCATCCATGCGATGCACCGCGTGCTGCGGCCCGGTGGCCGGATGATTCTGGGCGTGCCGATCTTTCCGGAAGGGATGCACCTGCTGCGGAAGCACGTGGTGCCAGTCGTCGATCGGATCACCAAAGCCAAGCCTCGCGGTCACGTGCAGGCCTGGTCGAAGCGGACCTTCGTTAACCTGATTAAAAAAACCTGCCCCGATTTGAAGATCGAAACCGCCCGCGGCTTCCGCATCATCTCCGGCGGCCTGCTCCGGCCTCTCGAGTCCTACCGCTGGTGGTGGCAACTCAACCGCCGAATCGGGGCGACGCTCCCTAGCCTCTGCGTGGAAGTGCAAATCATTCTGCAGAAGCCGGCCGCGGCGGCCGCAATGCCGCGAGCGGCGGCGGCATAACTTTGGTCGCCACGACTACGGATTTCCATCGTGTTTGTTGAAATAATCGCCGAGTTTTTCAACACCTGCCCCTCGGAATCCCGGTAATGGCGCTAACGCGCGATGAAAAACCCGAGGAGTTTTTCAACTCGTTGGTTTTCTTCGATTGGGGCGACTAGCGCGCGAGAATTTACAAAACCCTCGTCCTCTGTCATGCTCGTGGTGTGATGCACCACGACTGGATTTGCAGGGGAATGAACTCTTGAGTACGGACTGTACGGTTGTCAATGGCGACGAGGCCTGCGCGGGCAAACGAGTCGCTGCGCACGTCGAGGCCCTGCTCGCCTATCTGCGGCCGCTCGAAAGTGTCGCCGTGGCTTTCTCCGGCGGGGTCGATTCCGCGGTCATCGCGCAGGCGGCGTATCTGGCTTTGGGTGATCGCGCGGTGGCGGTCACGGGCGTGAGCGCGAGTCTGGCGTCGGGTGAACTGGATCTCGCCCGTGAGATCGCGCGGCAGATTGGCATTCGGCATGAAGTGGTTTTCACTGATGAACTGGCTCAGGCCGGTTATGTGCAGAACGCGCCCGATCGGTGTTATCACTGCAAGACCGAGCTGTATACCAGGCTGACGGAGCTGGCCCCGCGGTTTGGCGTGAGCGTGCTGCTCAATGGAGCGAATGTCGATGATCTGGGGGACTACCGCCCGGGGATGCGGGCGGCGAGTGAGTTTCGCGTCCTCAGCCCGCTGGTCGATTGCGGGCTGGCCAAGGCCGACGTGCGGGAACTGGCCAGGCATTGGAATCTGCCCTGTGCGGACAAGCCAGCGACACCTTGCCTTTCCAGCCGGATTGCCTATGGCGAACAAGTGACACCGGAACGGCTCGCGCGGATCGATCAGGCCGAGGTCTTCTTGCGCGAGCTAGGGCTGGGCGAGATTCGCGTGCGACTGCATGGCGGGGAGCTGGCGCGGATTGAAGTGCCGCTGGAAGTGCTGGTGCGAGTTGCTCAGCCGGAAGTGCGGGAGAAGATTACTGCGAAACTGAGGTCGCTGGGGTTTCGGTTTGTGACGCTGGATTTGCAGGGGTTTCGGTCGGGGAGTCTTAATTCGTTGTTGAGCATCTCCCGCTAAAACCCCTCACCCCAACCCTCTCCCCGGAGTACCGAGGAGAGGGAGTAAGACGGGGGGATTCCTTGCTAACGCGACGGGCTACCTTATTGCCCCGCTGCTTTGCGGAACTTGTCGAACTGTTCGCGGTACTTGTTGGGGGCTTGAGTGCGGCTGCCGGTGTCGCGGAGGTCGCGGACTTTGTCATTGACCGTGCCGCCGCTGCGACGGCGATTCTGCGGGTCCTTCAGGCCCAGGCTGCGGAGGGCTTCGTCGAGTTCGCGGGCTTTGCTGGGATCGGTCTCGGCGTCTTTCTTCAGTTGACTCCAGCGGCGGGCGAACTCTTGTAGTTCTTGCGGCGTGAGCTGGACCTTCTTGGCGAGTTCTGGATCGGGATTGTGTTCCTGATCGCGCAGATGTTGCAGCACCAGGTCGGTCGCTTTGCGGGTGTAGTTCAGATTGGCTTCGTCGGCGACATCGGCGCTCGACTTCGTGATCCCCTGACCTGACCTGTCACCCGCGCCGCCGCCCGTGGGGCCACCGGGACCAGCGCGATCACCGCCGGCGTTGCTGCCGCCGGGTTCATTCTCCCCCTTCTTGCCCGGTTGTTTGCCGGGCTCACCACCCTTGCCGGTTTCGTTGCCGTCCTGGCTCGGCTTGGTTGCACTCCCCTGTCCTGGCTTGTTGCCAGACTCGCCCGTCTTGCCGGCCGCTTCTGGACCCTTGCCAGCCTTGGAACCAGTTTCGCCCTTGCCCTGTTCCTGCGCAGCGCCGGCACCTTCATCGCCGGCGCTGCTGCCGCCGGCGGAGTCGTTCCCCTTTTGGCCACCCGATTGTCCGGCCCCTTGCTTGCCGCCGCCACTTTGATCGCCGGAGGCGCCGCCCTTGGAATTCGATTGCTTTTTGCTGTTGCTGGGGGCACTCGGTTCGCCCGTTTCGGCGGGACTGTTGCCGGAATTCATGTCTTTGGGCTGATCGCGATTCTGTCCCTCGCCTGGGCCGGAACCAGTGGGATCCTTCGATTGATCGCCCGCGCCGGGATCGCCATTCTTACCCGCGCCAGGCTGCTTCTTGACACCTTGAGCGGGCGACGGTTGTTGGCCCTCATCCGTGCGGGGCGGACCTTGGGGCGAACCACTCTTGGTGGCTTCTGGTTTCTGACCAGCGCCGTTTTGCGGCGTGCCCTGCTGCCCCGCGCCCATCGGCTGGCCTGGCATCGGCATTGGCTGCCCCGGCATTGGCTTTTGCCCAGCACCCATCGGATCGGCCTGGTCGCCTGGGGCAGTCTCGTTAGGCTTGCCTGCCTCAGTGCCAGGCTTCGGCTGTCCTTTGGCCTGCTGCTCTTTAAGCATTTGCTCGATATCTTTGAGTTGTTGCTCGGTCACCGCTTGATCGTTTTCCGGCTTGCCCGCCCCCGGCTTCGCAGCGGTCGGCTTGCCGCCAGGTTGCTTGCTCTGGGAGTCGTTGCCGGGCTGATTCTGACCCGCAGGATCGGCAGAATCATTCGGCTGTTGTTCGCCCGGCTTGGGCTTGTCATTATTTCCTTTACCAGCCCCTTCTTTCTTCTGATTCTCTTTCAATTGATCGCGTAGTTTCTCCATGACTTTCTCAACAATCTCACCATCGTGCTGAGGCTTGCCGCTGCCTGGTTGAGCGTTGTTGCCCCCTTGTTGGCCGGTCTGCTCGCCGGGCGTGCCTTCCGGGTTGCCCTCGCTGCCGGGGTCGGCACCTTGCCCATTGGGATTGCCGGGCGTGTTTCCACTGCCGGTTGGTGGTGGCTGAGCGCCGTTGGGAGGCTGTGTTTTCGAACCACCCTGGCCGGGTTGATTCTGTCCCGGTTGACTTTGCCCAGAACCACTCTGGCCAGCATCCTGGCCGGTTTGGCCTTCACCGGGCATCGGCGGCTTGTCACCAGGCTTGCTATTGTTCTGTCCGCCTTGCCCTTGCCCAGGTTGCGGTTGGTTCCCTTGTCCCTTACTCGCTTCACCTTGTCCGCTGCCGCTTTGGCCTGGACTCGGTTCGCCACTTTTCTGGCCACCTTGCTTTGGTTCGTCCTGGGGCTGCTTCGGTTTTTGCTGCTGATTCTCCTCACCGGGCTTGGGCATCGGCGGCTTCTCGCCCGGCATCGGCGGTTTTTGTTCGCCCGGCATCGGCGGTTGATTCTCGCCGGCTGGATTCATCGGCGGCTTTTCGCCCGGCATGGGCATCGGCTGTTCATTGCCGCCGGCGGGTTTCGGTTGCTGATTTGGTTCATTCGGCTGATTGTTGGGTTGCGGCGCATTGTTGGCGTCGTTCGGATTTCGCCGCGGCGGCGGAACGATGTGAATCGCATATTCGGCCGTCTCCGCGCGGCCGGGCTGCGATTGGCCCGTGAGCGGATCGCGGCGATTGTCGATGGCGACGCCCTGATAGGTGACGATCGTGCCCGCCTTCAAATTCAGCTTGGCAGGAGCAAACTCAAACTTGCCGCTGGCCTGCGAACGGGATTCACCCGCGGGTAGCACCGATTGACGAAACAGGGGCTGACCTTGCAACTTGCCCAGCACAAACAATTCGGAAAGAGCAAAATCGGGATCAACGCCCCGCAGTTCAATCGTCAACTGACCATCTTCGGGAAGATCGACCCGCTGCTGCCGTGGCGCGAGAATTTCCACCTCCGGCGGCAGGTCGGCAATCACTTCCAGCCGATGCACCACGGGCTGCTCGCTGATCTCGCCCAGTTCGTTGGTGAACCGCACTTGATAACTTTCCCGCCAAGGGCTGACCCGGTCGGGCTTGAGCTGCAGCGTGAACGACCCGCTCGCTTGCTGGCCAGCGACTTGCAGCGGAATGGTCTCGGCCGCACGACCGGGCCGCGGATCGAGTTCCAAAAACGCCGTCTTGATCGGCTGATTCGCATGAGCATGAATGGTGACGCGGGTTCCTTCGAGGGCTTTGATCTCGCCAGTCTCTTGCGTGGTCGCGGCTTTCAGCGTGTAGGCCGGATAAGTCAGTTCCGCCTTGGCGACCGCAATCGTCGGCGCCAGGCGAACGCGAATTTCGTAGATCGACGACACGGCATCGCCGGCTTCAATGTGATACTGCACACCTTGTTGCAGGCCGGCGGATGTTTTTGAGTTAGTGCGAGCCGCATCTTCGGCCGGCAACGTGGCGACGAACTTTCGCCCGCCGGCCGAGGCTTTCATCACAATGACGCGGTCGTGTACCTGGCCATCGGCTGAGGAGTAAATCAGCCGCACGCCGTCGCTGCCCCGCGCGCCTTGCACATCGGCGGTCACTTCCACTTTGGAACCCAGATAAACGGACTTATGCCCCGGTTGCACTTCGCTAATGATCACCCGCGACGGCCGGGCGAGATCAGCCCAGGGCGCGATCACGCGGGCCGCGGTTTGAAAGGGATCTTTAGGCGAAGCGATTTTGTAAACCGCTACCACGGATAGCACGCCGCACAGCACATAGCCCATGCGAATCAATGGCTCGCGATCGATGGTGGTTTCAACTTCGATGGTGGAAATATCTTTGGCGGCTCGTTGCTGGAGCGCATCGATGACCGACTCTTTCACGCCCGCGTGATTATCCTTGAGCAGCAGAAAGTTGATCAAACTATTCTTGAGCGACGGCGTCGCTTCCTCGATGACCCGTGCTGAGTAAGTGGGGTTCACCGCCCGCACCAGCAGCGGCAACAACCGCCGGGCAATGAACCAGCCGGATCCGCCGATGAGGGCCAGGCAGAACAGCCAGCGTCCAGCCCAACCGAGCGAAAAGAGCCAGTGGTCGATCAGCGCGGCAGTGAGAAAGAAGAGCAAGATGCCGATGGAAAGCGTCAGCAGTTGGCTGCCCGCTTCGACCCATTTGACATACCGGCCCGCCCGCCCCAACTGCGTGCGGATGATCCGCTCGCCGGTGAGGGTTTCGGAAACGGAGGTGGAATTCGCTAATCCTGTCGCCATGACTGTTCCATTCGTACCGTAGGCCGGAACTAGCGTACTCGCGCAGTTCCGGCATGTTTGGCGAGGCCTGCCGGAACTGCGGAGTACCTTGTTCCGGCCTACCT
>JAYTUF010000501.1:0-1616 GCA_043744755.1 Anatilimnocola sp. | reverse complement strand
GTTGAGTAATTGCTGGCTCATGTTTGTCTCACCACCGTAAAAAAGTAATTTGTTATTGAGTTGTCAGGGTTGTTTGGGTGGGCGAAGCGACTTGCGAGGCTGATTCACATTTGGCGTTTGGGGTTCATTCGTTCGCGATTCATTGGTTTCTGGTTCGTTGGTTTCTGGTGAAATCAAATCGGCCCGTTGCTTTTGGGTCTTCAATAAACTTTGTGATTGCCGCCAGCGGGCCACTTCGTTGTGATTGCCGCCCAGCAACACTTCGGGAACGGTGTGACCTCGGTATTCTCGCGGACGGGTGTACTGTGCAAAATCCAATAATCGGTTGCCCGATGAAAATGAATCAAAAGCCGTGCTTTCATCGTCGCCGATCACTCCCGGAATCAGCCGGCTGACCGCTTCGATGATCGCCATTGCCGCGACTTCGCCGCCGTTCAGGATGTAATCGCCGAGCGAAATCTCCTCCGGCCGCAAAATCTCGCTAACTCTCTGATCGAACCCTTCATACCGGCCACACACGAACAGCAATCGCTGTTCGTGAGCCAGTTCCTCCACCAATGGCTGATCCAGCTTTCGTCCCTGGGGAGAAAGCAGAATCAACCGCCCCACGGGCTCCGCCATTGCTTGCACCGCTTCGGTACCTTCGACAACCGGCGCCACCCGCAGAACCATGCCGGGACCGCCGCCATAGGGGCGATCATCGACTTTGTTATGTTTATCGTTCGACCACTGCCGGATGTCGTGCAAATGCACGCTCAGCAGGCTGCGGTCGATGGCTTTCTTCAACAGGCTGTGACTCACGAACCCGTCGAACAGAGCGGGGAAGAGCGTCAGCACGTCGAAGCGCATCGGACGTTACCCTGCCGCTTCGCCAGCGGCCACGGCTTCGCCTTCAGCCGGGGCAGCTACGGCTGCCGCGGCCACAGGCTCTGGTTCCGGTGGTTTAGGAGGCGGCGACCAGGGAGCGGGAGCGGTCGGCCGGCTGATCTTCAGCCGATCGAGGGCGGCCTGCTGCTGGGCCAGGTGCGAACCGTTGACGCCGTATTTCTTGATCAAGACTTGGACGTTTTCCGAAGGCTGGGCGCCGACGCTAATCCAGTAGTTGATCCGCTCACCCTTGAGCAATGCTCGGGCGTCGGTCTCTTTGACCACGGGATCGTAGCTGCCCAGTTCTTCCAGCACTTTGCCATCCCGCGGGGCCCGCGAGTCGATCGCGCAAATGCGAAAGTAGGGCTGATGCTTCCGCCCCATTTTTTTCATCCGAATGCGAACTGCCACTGACAATGCTCCTCGTGTGACCAGTCGGTTAAATCCACCTGGCCATAATCCATAAAACAGCGAATCGATCCCCGCAAGGGAATCCGGTATTGTGCAACGACTTAGCGTTCTGCGAAAGCCCTATTTGCCCTTTTGTTTACGTTTCTTTTTCCGCAGTTCCTTCTCTCGCTTCTTTCGCAGCTCTTCCTTTTCCTTCGGCGACAGCCGCCGGCCGGTGTCCCCTTTGAGCTTCTGCAATTGGGCGCCGGGGTTCATCAGGCCGCTTTGCTGCATCTGCTGCAGAGCCTGCATCTTCCCCATCGCCCCTTTGCCGGCCATCATCTTCAGCAGCGGGGCCA
>JAYTUF010000500.1:0-1617 GCA_043744755.1 Anatilimnocola sp. | reverse complement strand
CGCGCTTTAGCTCGCGAATCAGCTTGGCGACGTCGATTGACTTTCCCAGCCGGCAAAGGATGTGGACGTGATCGCTGGTGCCGCCGACTTCAATCGCCGGGCAGTCGAGATTGTTGCAGGCGCCCGCGAGATATGCATGAGTGCGCTCGCGCAAGTCGGGATCGGTGAGAAAACGCTTGCGGTTCTTCGTGGAGAAGACGATATGGACATACATTTGAGCGACGGACTGCGGCATGGCTTGCCCTGAAGATGGCATGACGGTGGGGAATTCGAGGAATGCGGCGCGCCATTCTGTGTAACGCCTTCGGCGTAACAACGCAAACGGGTCGAATTTCCCAGGGTGCGCCGCTGGCGCGGCGACCCTGGGCTTTGCTGTACGACGCCTTCGGCGTGAGACGATGCTGGCCCAACGGCCGCCTCGTAAGTTGGCCACTCTTGGCTTGAATCCTGCCTGGGAGGGCGAGGCTCCTGCCGAGCCGTAGCGTGCCAAACAAGGTCGATTCGCGGCTCCCGGCTCCGCAGGAGCGTCGCCCTCCCAGCAATGACTTCGTCGGGCCAAACTTGCACTGCTCCGCGTCAACTCGTTTATGATGACGGGCGATGTCGTCCCTGGATCCCCTCATTGAAGTTCTTCGTCGTGACCTGGAATCGGCACTGGGTGTCTTCGTTGCCGCGGCTTTCGTGATGGTGATTCCCGCGGCACTGTTGGCCCTGTTTTCCCCAGTCAAGCTCAATGGAGTTCTCTGGGTATCACTGTTCAAAGCGATGGGGGTTGCCTGGATCGTCGCCACAATCGTCTCAGCCGTGGTATTCATCTTTTGCTTGGGAATCCTAACCTTCATTTGCAACGCGCTCGGTGTTCATCCCGCGAGGAGTGAAACTTGGGGGGCCTTCTTTTGTTTGCCGGTCAGTTTAATCGCGAGCTGTTGGGTTGAACTGGAATTTCGCCGCGGCTGGGATCTGACGGATGAAGTCCCTCCCAGGCGATTCACGTTTTCCCTGCGCACGCTATTTATCTGCCAACTGCTGCTGATTGTGCCCGCGGGTCTGTGGATTGGGAATCGCCGTGAGACAATCATCAGCCGCTATCGCTCGCAGGCTGAACTCGCGGAATTTGTGACTTGGAAGAACTCCGTTGAGAATCGCTTCTGTGTTTACGGCTGGAAGCCGTCCTGTCTTCGATCACCACAAAGACTTTTTCTCTATGGCTATCGCGGTTTGAATGGTTTCACCGATTCAGTTCTGTTAACCATTGAACCCAGCGATCAACTGCAACTGCTGCATTTGAAAAGCGATAACTTGACGGATGAAGGACTGAAGACCATCAGCCGAATCGAGACAATCGAAGAACTTAACTTGAGTTCGATTCAGGTGACGGATGCTGGCATTGCGCACTTGAAGGCCTTGTCGAAATTGCAGAAACTGACCCTGGACTGCCCAGGCCTGACAGAGAAGGCGCTCGACGACTTGCAAAACTGCCGCACGCTCGAGCATTTGCATTTCCTGCAACCCTCCATTTCGGAGGAGTGCGCGGCGCGATTCAGACTCAATCGCCCCGAGGTCCTATTGATTGTGCGAAATCCCGCGCGACGATTGCCAAAACTCACTCCTTGAACG
>JAYTUF010000499.1:0-6219 GCA_043744755.1 Anatilimnocola sp. | reverse complement strand
CCCAAAAGCTGGAAAAACCACTGGAACGAACACCCCCAGCCGCTAGCAGCTTGAGAGAACGGAATTAGCGTTTTCGGCACTAGCGCCCAGCGGCTGATCCGACCCTCGCCCTCCCAGGAATCAACTTGACGAAAGCTAGTGCAACAGAGGATCATATCCATCAGGTTTGGTGGATTGGTCGAACAGGAAAGCTTGCTCATGCTGACGTTTCTTGGCAACAAATACCAACATTGCGATGGCCTGACGCGGCGGGATTTTGTCCGCGCCGGAGCGCTCGCGTTTGGTGGTCTCGCGCTTTCGCCGTTCACGCTGCCGACGCTGCTCCGGGCCGAAGCGGCCGCGGGGGTGAAGAACTCGCAGAAGAGCGTGATTATCGTTCACCTCGATGGTGGTCCACCGCAGCAGGACATGATCGATCTCAAGCCCGAAGCTCCAGTCGAAATTCGCGGCGAGTTCACCAGCATTCCGACCACGATTCCGGGCTTTCACGTGGGCGAGCTGCTGCCGCTGCTGGCTGCCCAGGCAGATAAGTTTGCGTTCATCCGCTCGCTGGTTGGCTCCGCGGGAGCCCACGATGCGTTTCAGTGCCAATCAGGTTTTCCCGCCAAGGACATGAACAACGTCGGCGGCCGGCCAGCGCTGGGCAGCGTGGTCGCCAAGGTACAAGGTTCCACGCGCGATCCTGCCCCCGCGTTCGTCGACATGATGCAGGGCCGTCCTCTGGTGCGGAACAGCGCCCGGCCTGGCTTTCTCGGGCCGTCGTATCAAGCCTTCCGTCCTGAGATGTCCCGGCTTTTTGCGCGAGAACTGGAAGAAGGGATGAAGGGGGAACTCAACCGCCGCGGCGAGAACCACGCGACGAGCCTGTCGCTGAATGAATCGCTCTCGCTGGGCCGGATTGATGACCGCCGCCAACTGCTTGCGGGTCTTGATCGTTACCGCCGCGAAGTGGATCGCAGCGGCATGATGGGGGCCATTGATAACTTCACGCAGCAGGCCGTCGGCATTCTTACATCAGGTCGCTTTGCTCAGGCTCTTGATTTGGCGAAAGAACCTGCAAACGGCTTAGCCCGCTATGCACTCGAAAATCCCATCGAACAGGTCGGCACCAGCGATACGGGTTTCGCCACCAACAAGTTTCTGCTCGCACGCCGCCTGATTGAGGCGGGCGTGCGCTGCGTGAGTTTGACCCTCGCCGATTACGACACGCACAGTGGCAACTTCGACCGCATGCGCCGCTGCCTGCCGGTCCTCGATAAAGGCTTGACCGCACTCGTCACCGATTTGGAAGAGCGGGGCCGGCTCGACGACGTGACCATCGTCGTCTGGGGCGAATTCGGCCGCACGCCGAAGATCAACAAGAGCGCCGGCCGCGATCACTGGCCGGGCGTCGGCATGGCCGTCCTAGCCGGCGGCGGACTGAACGTGGGCCAGGTGCTGGGCAAGACCGACAAGCACGCCGCGGTCGCCATCGAACGGCCCATTCACTATCAAGACGTTATGGCCACCGTCTACAACCGCCTGGGCATCGACCCCGAAAAGACCACCATCCCCGATCCCTCCGGCCGTCCGCAATACCTCGTCGGCGAAGGGCGAGTGATTGGGGAATTAGTATAACTTCGGGTTTTTAGGTTAGCCGCGGTCGCCAGACCGCGGGATCGCTCGGGCATATTGCGAATCAACCCGCGTTCTGGCGAACGCGGCTACATCTGAATCACTTCACCACCGAGACAAGCTCGGTGGGACTGCGCTTAGTAGTCCCGCTTGCCCCTCGGCGGCCCAAGGCCACCATCAATCTCCATCCCCACAACCAGAGCAGCGTCGAGCCCTTTTGGGTACTTAACGAAACGCGCCGGAATGTGCGGCAGTTCAAAGAACCTGAAGTCAGGGACGACCTGAGTTGCATCGTCGATGGTCTGCAATAGTTTCAAACGAACGGTTTGCTTCGGTCCCCAATGAGCGAACTCTTGCCACAAGACTTCGTCGGTACCGACCTTGGTGAGTTTCAGGCGCCCCTTGAGCCAGGTGACATTCGCCCGATGGACCTGGCCGCCCGCGCCTTCAGTCTGATAGACGTGTTCCTTTGTCTCCCCATTCTCGATGGAGCCATGGAGCACAAAATCGCATTCGTCGTTGTCGCCAACGAGCTGCCAACCGTTCGCGCTGAATTGGGTCGCGAGCGCTGTTTTCATTTTGGCCATTTGCGTAACGCTTGTGTTCAATTCCAAGCTCGTCCGAATACGAGCGTTCGGTTTAATAACCAGCAGTTCATTTAAGTCAACCTTGCGAAATGCCTGAACGACGGACTCTCCCGGCAGCGCGAGACCGGCGACCCCCTTTTGGTAAATTTCTCGACGGGTGTTTTTTTCGACTGAATACCAGTCTCGGCCAGCAGCTGAGCACTGATGCGTATACTCGACGGTCTCGCCCTGCCCGCCCCCGACATTACAAGAGAGCTCAAATTGGCAGGTGAACATACCATCGTCCATACTAAAGGCATGTGTCCCATTCAAAATTAAATGGTTTTGGCCTCCGAATCCGATGTACCGACGGTTAGCGTTGGGCAATTCAACACCGTGCCACGATTTGTTGATCTGGCCGCTGGAAACTTTCCATGTCCAAAATGAGCCCGTGCTGACACTGCCGTACCGGCTTCCGTAGACCTGGGCTCCGGCAATCTGGGCGCCATCAGGACTGAAGATCAAATAGTTAGGTGCCATCTTCAAATCAATTCCTGCCGGCTGGCCCATACATTGCCCGGATAGGGCATCAAACACGTGGACCCCGTCACGCCAGTGAGCGATGGCGAAGTATTTTCGCCCGGGACTCATGGCGAAGCCGGTCCCACCGGCCAGCATATAAACGACGTTTAAGTTTCGCAGGTCCACTAAATTTATATTACCCTCGGAAGACCGAACCAGCAGATGATTCTCATTAACATAATGCGCCTCGCTCGTGCCGTAACCGTCGGAAGTAGGAGATGAATCGAAGCCCTGCTGTTTATCAAAGGGCATTATGGTCTTGCGAAGCTTTAGGCCCGTCGGGGCGATTTCCCAAACCTGTAAGATTCGACTGCTATGGCCAACTTCCTCAAACTGCAAAGCGACGAATTCGCGTCCCGAGGGATTGAACGAAAGGATCTCCATTTTGTGCGGCACCGATAATGGGCGGAGTGCGGTGCCGGTCTGTAAATCAATTCTCTCCAAGCGGTACTTCTCAACTTCCGGCTTGCCCGATTGATTATGGATCGTCAGCCAGGCCCAGTGATGGACTGGGTCAATGGAGAACTTTCTTAATAGTTCCTGTCGGGATGATGGAAACAAGCCAGGCCCAAAATGGAACGACTTGGCGACATAGGGGCTGGGGTCCGGCCTGGCACTCCAGTTGGTCGCAGGGAAAGAGGTTATCGTGCGGGCCGATCCCCGATACAACTTTTCGACTACCGAGCGCTTGGCATCGAAGTCGGCCTTTAACGGCGGTCCGTCGGGCAGCGAAATGGGCGCAGCATTGTCTGCGGCGGCGGCATTTGGGCTGCTAGGATTGTTGGCCGCAGTGACCGAGGGTTTGACTAATGGGCCATCGCTAACATCGACTTCAAATGGGTTGACGTCGGGAGCAGCCACCTTCGGCGCGTTAGTTGTCGCGGCGAGCGCCATCAGCTTGGCAATCTCCTGATCGGCGGGGCCGAGTTTTTCGAGTGGCAATGAGAGGACCTTGCCATCTTCTCTTTTGAGCTCAACCAGACCGTCCTTCAATCTGACAAAATCAGCCGGAATCTTGAACTGCCCCGTGGCATCGGTCCAGGTCCGCTTGCCGGTTACTCCCTCCGGTAAGGCTGCCGGCATCGGATCCACGGAAATCGGTTCGGATGGCTTTTCCGCGGGCTTTTCCCCAGGCGGACGTAATTTCGTGCTCTTGTGCAAGCGGACCAAATTTGAGCGAAATGCCTTCTGGCTGTCATCTTCAAATCGGACCTTAATCAGCCCCACGACGGTGAACTCAACGAACTCAACCTCTTTAATCACCCCGCCGTCATAGACCTCCAGGCGATCACCTGGTTGCAAATTCGGCCGCGGAGGGGCCGCTGGGACTTGAGCCCCGCTCGTCCCCTGGAAGGCGAGCAACAAAATCAAACTGCCAGCAGCAAGGGTCCGAAACGTCATTGTCAACTCCGAAATAACACCCCAAGTGCTTCCTGGGTGAAACGTAGTATACACGTTTGTTGAGAATATCGATAAGGAAATCAGCTGTCCGTCGCCAAGAGGTTTTGGTTGCCAGTCACGCCCACAGGGGATAGAATGCTGAAACATGTGGTTTGGAGATAGTTGATGAATCGAAATGCAAAATGGATCGTCGTCGCCGTGTTGGCGGTGTCGATGCTTGGGCTCTGTGCGCTGGTGGGGCGCGTTGGTTGGCAATGGGCCACGTCGGCGAAATCGCCGAGCAAGGTTCCTCCTGCCTGGTCCCACATTGTGGCGGAGAAGAATCGACTTCGGCAGCAAATGCGCGAAGATTTGCAGGCGCTCGAGAGCAAGTATGGAGTGGCTGTGCCCGAGAAAGAGCGTTGGGCTTGCTTAGCCCGGGCCACCGCTATGGATCGTCGGTTAGGGGAGATGGTGTTTGCCGTTGATCCTCGACATGGAGCACCCCCTTGGTCATTCAAAGAGGAAATGGGGAACCCGCTTTATGTGGAAGCAGTAAATTCTTTGACTACTCTGGGCCACGTCGCCCGCAATTCAACTGCCAGCCTGGCTGCCGAGGAGCGTGCGCAGCGGGTTGCGCAATTCCGGCTCCCAACGGAGTCCGGCCCACAAGCCGCCGAGCGGGAGGCCCGTCTCAAACAAGAATGGGCTCAGCAGCAGGTTGAAGCGGACCACGTTCGGACCCAGATTACGGTTTACTACGCCACTGACAAGCCCAGCGTCCGGCGAACGTTGCCGCCTAAGGAAGAGTCCATCCTCGCTCAGATGAGGACGTTGGAGTCAAACCTGCGGACATCTCGCTACGATGCCGGGCGTTTGAACGGCGTGATGGATCAGTTTGCCGCGATGCAAAGTCGCCTCATACAGGCTGCACAAGAGGAAGAAGAACAACAGCGAAAGATTGCACAAATGGACGCGCTAAGTAAGGACGGCGCGGATCGACTGGCCGAACAGGTTCGGATACGACGGGAGAAAGAAGGCGAGAGTGGTTTCCAAGGACTCCCAACGGGTGCTTACACCATTGGCCTGGACGGCAAGCCGATACCGTTGACTGGCCAGCCCAACCCGCCCGTCAGGACGAACAAGGCGCCGGCCTCCCAGCCAGCGCCATAGGCGTGCATTAAATTCACTCCATCAAACACCCCATTCGCCACACCCTCCAACCAGGGAGGGGTGGCGAGAAACTTGGTGGGTTTTTCGCCACGGGTGAGCGCCGCACGCGGGTTTGGCTGAGGGGTGGTGGCGAAAAACCAGGGTGCGGATTCGCCGCGCGGCGCAGTTAGTAGGCCCGAACAATTGCAATCCATCCGCGACGTTGCCGGAACGGCGGCGTACCTTGTTCCGGCCTACATTCTGGCCAAAACTGTTGGCGACAGCGGGCGGCTTTAGTAAACTCCTAGGACACGGCGGTCGCCGTTAGCGGTCATTTCCTCGTTCGTCATTTGCGGAGTTTTGGATCATGCACTCTCTGCGTATCATCCAGGGAGTCTGCCACGCCCGCCGCAAGCCCTGCTGCGGGCGGCAGTGGAGCCAACATCGATCTGGTCAAAGGGACGGTCTTGCCGCCCGTGGCGCTCCCCTCGTTCATGAAGCCGCTGGCCGTTGATCCCACCGGCCGGTATCTATCCGAATGGCCTGTCGATCGTGTCCGCGGACCTATCACCCAAAGGAGCGACGGTGCGGTGATTCCCGGTTAGGGATTGCAGTTTGCAGATCAGGCTGCGACGATTCTTCCATCTGTCTTCCATCTGCAATTTGAAATCTGAAATCTGCAATCCAAACTCCCCATGCGTCAACTTGTCACTTTGAAGGACCAGGCCTCGGCCCAGCGTTTCGCCGCGTGGCTGGTGACGCAGAAGATCGAGGCCCACGCCGAGCAAGAGCGCGATGGCTGGGTCATTTGGGTCCGCGAAGAAGACCGGCTGGCGGCGGCGAGAGAGCATCTCGAACGATTTAAGCTCGAACCCGATAACGCCCGCTATCGCAGCGCCGAACAACAGGCCGCGGCGATGCTGCG
>JAYTUF010000498.1:0-6227 GCA_043744755.1 Anatilimnocola sp. | reverse complement strand
GTAGAATGCCATCCATGACACCGACAGCCTACCGAAGTCTGGCTGATTCCGGAAACCCCATTCTTTCCAAAAAAAACGGCTTCGCTGGAGGTTTACCCAAAACCGCACGTAAGTCCTTATCTGATCACACGAGCAGCGTAACTTGGGTTAACACTCGATTGCCCTGGGTCGATGGGCCAGTCCTCCGCCAGGTCAGCGGGCAGATCCTCCAGAACTGCGCGGCCAATCAATGTGCTATGGAGCGCGTCTTCCGAATTACCTTGCCAAAGAGACAGGGTGATGCTCTTACGCTGCGCGCCACGCAGGATTAGCTCGCGCGTCACCAGCGTAGGCAGTGGTGTGCCGCGGCGTATAAGAGTTTTTCGTAATCTCTGCTTGGTGATCGGCTCTTCCCACTCGACTCCCAGATCCTGGGTACACTGGCTTTGGATCGCCGGCATGGGAGCCAGCGTCGAATGAAGTCTTTGAAAGGCCTGACGAGCGGCGCCGCGCGCCACAGCTTCGGATGGACTAATCCAAGCTTCTGGCAAGCGGCCAGTGCGCTTCGCGAGCAGTTCACGAATCGTCGGCAACTGAGAAGCGCCACCGACGAGGAGCGTTCCGTCCAAGTCATGCCAATCCAAGTGTGCTGCCGACAATGCCCGCTGAATGACATGCTCCACCCGCGTTACGAGATCACCCATGGCGGCATTGAATTTCTCGCGGGTGACCTCGATCTTGTGAGTTCTGTCGCCGACTCGCAATGTGAGATGCGTCGCAGATCGTGACGATAGCGCGAGCTTTGTCTTTTGCGAAAATTCTAAAATGCGGAAACGGAGGCCGGGATTCATGAGCCATTTGTTTCCAGCCAACTGCGAAACCTCTTCGGAAACCTTGCGCGCTAGGCAAAGATCCCAGTCATGCCCACCGAGTTGGGAGTCCCCTTCGGTCGCTAGTGTCGACAGCCCATGAAAGTTAAAGGAAAGGACGGAGGCTTCCGTGGCTTGCCCGCCCATATTCAGGACTAGGATCTTTCTGAGGCTCTGATCTTCGCCCACAAAGGACTGCGGTATTTTCTCCGCGTAGGCAAGTGTGGCGGCAAGAGGCTCGTCAATGATCTCGACGTTGGTGATACCCGCGAGCCGAGCGGCCTCAAGAGTTGCGCGACGTTGTACGTCGGTGAACATTGACGGTACCGCAATCGTGACCACTTTACTTCCGGGAAACTTCCGATCCCATTCCAACCGTAACTGACGCAAGATGCACGCCTGAAGCGCCTCGGGTGGCACATGAACGCCGCCCATCGCGGAGTGATACCAACGACTGCCAAGTTCCGCTTTAATGTGCGCCGCGAGTCGCTGCGGGTGACGACGGCCACGCAACAGCGCCTCTTCACCGACGATGGTGCGATCATCGGCCAGGTACACAGCCGCTGGCGTCGATGCCATTCCTTCAGCATTCGGAAGAATTTCCGTCTCACCGCGTGAGTTCACCCAAGAGACGACAACATTCGTGGCTCCTAAGTCAACACCGATCGCTGTACGAATGGCCATAAACTTCAATCTCCGCAGACCAAAGACACTGAAATGTGTTTAGGGATCTTGTTCATTGCCGATCACTGCCAAACAGAGAAATCACGCCTCGACCTGCATTACGCCAGGCGTTCGTTACTCCGATTGACTGGAATCCCGCTTCACTGGAACGCTAATGATCAGTCCCGCGAACTTGGGCGACTTGGAAGGTTGCTGAAACAGCCCGCCATGGCAACTGATGCAGCCGCCGCCGAGGGGAATCGCACCGGCACGGCGATAGTAGCCGTCCTCGATGATTTCCAATTCTGCTTTACCGCCGGCAATTTCCTTGGCCGCTTTTTTCTCAAACTCGGTTTTGGGCTCGTGATCGATGCTCATCGGCTTCATGTTCACCGAAATCCAGCGGGCCTCCGCTTTGGATTGACGCTTGATCTCGGCGAAGATGTCTTCCATCGCATGCGCCGGCACGATCGCACGGTCGCCGTGGAAATAACGCTCGTGCATGGTATCCAAGGTGGCTACATAGATGTCGTGCATGAGTTGCGCGCGATCGCGGGCCGTCGCAACCGGAATGCGATGTGAATCCTCTTCGCTCGCCTCATTGGCAGCAGGCTCGGCACACAAGGCCGCTGCCAGGTACAGGAGGCCAACGCAGCCGCAGAGAATTCCCGTTCGGATCGACCATGCGGACTTCATTGTTTTGCTCCTATTGATCTGTGTTTTGGTTTGCGGGCCGCGTCACACCTCACAAAGGCCAACGATCTTGCTGCTCGATTTGAGGAGTTGATCGAGGGTAACGCCCGCAAAGGCTTTCTCCGTCGCGGCATAGGCCCGGTCCAGTTCTTTGTGCAGCGGGCAGAGGCTGGTGTGTGATTTCAGTCCCAGCGGACACTCGCGAATCCGCTCCATCGGGGCCACGGCATTCACCACGTCGAGAATCGAGATCTTCTTCGTCGCGATCGCCAGCGAGTATCCGCCGCCCGGGCCTGAGCGTGAACGAACCAGCTCCGCTCGCACGAGATCCTGCAGAACTTTATGCAGATACCGCCGCGGCACCTTGGTTTGCTCGGCAATCTGATCTGCCGACTCAGCCTGTTCAGGATTGCGCGCGAGGCAGGCGACCATGCGGAGCGCGTATTCAGCAGTCTTGGGCAACATGAGGATCCCCTCGTCAATGCGGTTGCATTCTACACATGGATATGTAGAATGCAACCGCATTGAGCTGAATACGCCAAGCTGGTTGGCCTGGGAGAAGTACCCGATGAAGAAACTCTGGATTGCCTTCGCGCTGGTCATGGTCGTTTCCTTTGCGATTCTTGGCTGGATCGGCAAGCGGATATATGAAGAAGCGCCGCCGCTCGTTAACCAGGTAGTAACGACCGCAGGCAAGGTGCTTATCGATGCCGGTGAAATCGAGGCCGGTCAGAATGTCTGGCAGACCATGGGGGGCATGGAAGTCGGCTCCGTCTGGGGACACGGCAGCTATGTCGCGCCCGACTGGACTGCAGACTGGTTACACCGCGAAGCGGTTTTCATTCTCGATCGCTGGGCGAAAGATGAGTTCAGTAAGGAGTTCGCCGAACTCGACAACGAGAAGCAGTCGCAGTTGAGCGGCCGACTGGCGACTTTCCTGCGAACCAATACTTACGATGCAGAGCAGCAAACCGTCACCATTGACCCGCTGCGAGCGGAGGCCTTTGAAGCGAACCTGGCCCATTACTCGGATGTTTTTGCGAAAGGCAGAGCCGACTACGCGATTCCCGCCGGTGCCGTGACGGATCCCGTTCGCTTGCGACGACTATCGGCATTCTTCTTTTGGACGTCCTGGGCGGCCTCCACGAATCGCCCGAACGACCAGATCAGTTATACGAACAATTGGCCCTACGAGCCGTTAGTTGCCAATCGCGCCACTGGCGACGCTGTCGTCTGGACGGGCGTGAGCATTATCATGTTGCTCGCTGGCATCTCGGCGATGGCTTGGTGGTATGCCTCGCGCCGCGAAGAGGAGGAGCCTCGCGAGGCTCCGGCAGTGGATCCGTTGGGCAGTTGGCAGGCCACGCCTTCGCAGAAAGCTACCGTCAAATACTTCTGGGTCGTGTCTGTCTTGATCCTGTTGCAGATGCTGCTGGGCGTCGTCGTCGCGCACTACGGCGTCGAGGGAGACGGTTTCTATGGGTTTCCCTTATCGCAGTGGCTGCCATACAGCGTGGCGAGAACCTGGCACATTCAAATCGGCTTGTTCTGGATCGCGACGGCGTGGTTGGCAGCCGGGCTATTCATTGGTCCGCTCGTCAGTGAGCAGGAGCCGAAAGGGCAGCGACTGGGCGTCAATATTCTGTTCCTGGCCTTGCTCGTCGTTGTCGCCGGTTCGCTGACCGGCGAATGGCTGAGCGTTCACAACAAGATGTCCGATACAGTTTCCTTCTACTTCGGCCATCAGGGATATGAGTACGTTGACCTGGGACGAGGCTGGCAGATTGGCCTGTTTGTCGGCCTGTTGCTTTGGCTGTTTCTGATGATTCGCGTGTTGCGGCCGGCGTTACAAAAACAAGGTGATCAGAAGCAACTGGTCGCCCTGCTCGCCGTTTCCACCGGCGCGATCGCCCTCTTCTACGGTGCCGGACTGACCTGGGGGCAACACACGAACTTGTCCATCGTCGAATACTGGAGGTGGTGGGTCGTACACTTGTGGGTTGAGGGCTTCTTCGAAGTGTTTGCTACAACAGTCATCGCGTTCATCTTTATGCGACTGAATCTGATTCGGCCGGGAATTGCCGCTGCGGCAGCACTGCTGTCTGCCACAATCTTTTTGTCCGGTGGCATCATTGGCACGTGTCATCACTTGTACTTCTCCGGTAGTCCGCCTCTGGCTTTGGCTTGGGGATCGGTCTTCAGTGCGCTGGAAGTAGTTCCGCTGGTCCTCGTGGGATTCGATGCGATGGATGACCTGCGGCGGTCGAGATCGTCGCCGTGGGTGCAGCGGTACAAGTGGCCGATTTACTTCTTCGTCGCCGTGGCCTTTTGGAACATGGTGGGGGCAGGGCTGTTCGGTTTCATGATCAATCCGCCCATCGCGCTATATTACATGCAGGGGCTAAACACCACTCCGCTGCACGGTCATGCGGCGCTATTCGGTGTATATGGCATGCTGGGGATTGGTTTGATGCTGCTTTGCCTGCGCGTACTGATTCCAGGCGTAGAATGGAAAGACGGCCTGCTGCGGTTCTCATTCTGGTCGTTAAACGGCGGCCTGATGGCAATGTGCGTCCTCAGCTTGCTCCCCGTCGGCCTCATGCAAACCTGGGCTTCGGTCGAGCACGGTTATTGGTATGCCCGCAGCAGTGAGTTCATGCAATCGCCGCTGATGCAGAGCCTTCGGTGGATGCGCGTGCCGGGCGACACCGTCTTCTTTTGCGGAGCAGTGGCGCTCGTTTTGTTCGTTGCCGGCTTGAAAACCGGACACTCGTTCAAAAAGAAATCCTGATGCCGAGCGACGATGCACGCTGACGTCCCGAGTCTGCTTCGCTGTCGGTCGTTCAACGAAGTCGGATTGCAACCTGCGAGAATTCGCAGAGAAACCCTTGAATCGCCTTGACAAGATAATGCAGCAGCCGATAATTGGACATAAACATCCAGTTTATATTCGAAAGGCAACCTGACCATGGTCGGTGCAGCCTGCAGGATTGACGAGAAGACTTCAATTCCGGACTTGCTTGCCGAGTTTCCGCCGGCCAGGACCGTGCTCGATCAGTACGGCTTACGGGGTTGCGGTGGACCCAATGGGCCGAGTGAGTCCTTAGGATTCTTTGCCCGGGCGCACGACGTGCCAATCGCCCGCTTGCTGGAGGAATTGCGTTCGACGACTGAGCAGGGGCGGGAAGCGACTTTGCCTGGCGGTTCTGAACCGTCGCTCGCTGACGCCATTTATCGGCCGTTCTTTCTGGCAGGAATCTTGGTCGTGCTGACACTCGGCGCGGTCTGGGGCGCTTACCTCTTGCTGCAAATCGGACTTCGAGGGAGCTTTGCCGCCGCTGGCTTGCACGAGATTAATGCCCATGGACATGCCCAGATATTCGGCTGGGTTGGCCTTTTTGTAATGGGCTTTGCGTATCAGGCCTTTCCACGTTTCAAGCATACGTCGCTCGTCTGTCCACATCTGGCCCTGGCAACATTCGTCATGATGTTGGCCGGGATCGTCGCTCGATCGCTCGCACAACCACTGGCTGTGGACGTGCCGTGGCTCTGGTGGGTTGCGGTCGCCGGTTCCCTGCTCGAGATCGCCGCGGTGACCACGTTCGTGGGACTGATTGGGCTGACCTGGAAACAAAGCGGCAAGCCGTTGGCGTCGTATGACTATTACATCGGAGCTGCACTCGTTTGGTTTGTGGTGCAGGCCATCTGCGAGAGTGTGTATTTGACGGCAACGCTCAGCGCTACTGGCGAGGCACTAACCCATCTCGTGGCCACCTGGCAGGCACCGCTGCGTGATCTTCAGATTCATGGATTTGCCTTGCTGATAGTGCTCGGCGTGAGTCAGCGAGTCTTTCACCACTTTTACTCGCTGCCGGCCCCTAATGCCCGACTCAGTTTGGCGCTGTTGCCAGTGCTCAATCTGGCTGTCGTCGGTGAGGTAGCTGGTTTGCTGCTCATGCGTTTGCGAGATCCCGTATGGGCGGCGCTCTGGTATGCGTCGGTGGTCGTGCTTACGACTGCTAC
>JAYTUF010000497.1:0-1630 GCA_043744755.1 Anatilimnocola sp. | reverse complement strand
GCCTGCCTCGTCCGCCTCTCCGACATCCACCCCAAGCTCCCGCTCGTCACCCTCGACGCCGACTTCAAAGTCTATCGCCGCCACGGCAGGCAGCTCATCCCCGTCATCTGCCCGGCGAAATGAACCTTTGCACGAGCAGGACAAAGGCATCGTCGTCATTCTCCACCCGCGCACCTCACCAAGAACTGGGGCTTCGCCTTCCTTCGCGCGTAGAAGGACGCGGTATCTGAGTTACGCAGGCTGAACTGAAACAATTTCGATCGTGCCATGCGGATTGAAACGCACGTCGAGAGCCATGCCGGAGTTTGCAAGCCTTTCGAATTGTTCGGCGAATTGCTGTGCTTGCGCCGCTTGCCTATCGATCTGTTGTGCGAGTTCAGACGCGACCTGACTCGCTATGGCGAAGGCATCTTTCGCTTTGGGACGGTGATCCCTGTGGAATTTTGAGGAAACCTTTTGCCAGAAACTTCTCTCTGGGTTGAGCGGCTCAACAACTTTGGAATGAAAACTATGCTGCAAACTGAGAAGGTGATCCGTTGCAGTGCGCACTTCGTTTCGCGCTTGAGTGATGCGTTGAAACAGGATCGCACGATTGTCGGGCAGCGCGGCTTTTACATGGCATCCAAGAATGCGGCACGACTGCGCGAAAAAAACGAGTTCAAGCGCCTCTTGGCTCTGCTTTAACCATTCCGTTGCGCGAGTAACGGAACCTCGGGGATCCTTCAATTCCTTCATTGGCAGCGCATCAAGACTCTCCATTTGGCGCTTCGCTGATTCTCGCGCGAGTTCGCCGATGGCGAGGCAGCGTTGATCAAAGTTCTCCATCATGGTTTTTTGCACCAGCAAATCGTCGGCTGCGATGCGTCCGCTCAAGAGAGATTCGTGATACTCGCGAAGCTTTATCACAATAGCCCGGAGTTCCGCGCGCTTGTCCTCCTTCAGAAAAAAATGGATGTCCGCTACTCTGTCTTCCAGGCGCTGCAGGCGCGCGTTGATTTCACCGAGGTAATGTTGGGCGGTAGCGATTGCCGCGATCTGCCAGGTTGCTGCGGCGATATTCGCAAGGCGCACACCGCCGGTCTTAACTGCTCGACCGACTTCCACGAAGCGACCGGTGCGCGCGTCACGGGCAACGGGGAGCAGTTGTTTGGCGGCGTCCTGCACATGAGTGAGCGCGCCGGATTGGAGGCTGCGCGTCACTTCCGGGGAAAATACGACGCGCAGCGTCTTCGTAGTCATGTCGTGCCCGAGGCGTAATAATTCAGGCGCACGATTGAGGAGTGGTCCTAGGCTCGACGCAAGGCCGATGCTATCGGGCATTGAAACCGATGGTAATGTTGGCGCAACAAGTGTCGTGATCGTGATGAGCGGTGCATCCATGTCGCCAACAACCAAGCAATCGATTGTGGATAGCGCGCTGTCGTCAGTGACTTCTCTTGCCGATTCAAGAGTAGCAGCCGCACGACGGCGGTAAAACCACCAGACACCGAAACCTCCTGCAATGACCCCGGCGACCAAGACGAACGGCTCGTGATTCATACGTTGGCCGGATTTAAGTTCAGTGGAACAGGAGATTGATTATTGTGTTCGTTGCCGCGGGAACGCCTACGCCACGAGCAGCCTGCCCTTG
>JAYTUF010000496.1:0-6263 GCA_043744755.1 Anatilimnocola sp. | reverse complement strand
CTGGTCAGCCTATGAGTTGGCCGTGCTGCTGATGTTTTTTGAAGCCATTCCCCGGCAAGACCGGACGAGCATGCTCACGTTCTACAACTGGGGCAACGCCGCCGCGATGGTCGTCGGCAGCTTCTTGGGCGCTGCCGTGCTGCAATGGATGAACGAGTCGCACAACGCGTTTTTAACGCTGTTCGGCCTGTCATCCGTTGGCCGCTTGCTGACTGTGGGCCTGCTCTTCTGGGCACCAGACCTGCGCCTGCGCGGCGCGCCGCCGTCGATCATTCCGCTCGGGGCAGGCGCAACCCGTGCATTGCTCGATCAGCCAGTGCTGGCAACCATGCCGGATGAGAGCGAAGTTTTGAGTTCGCAGGTTTGAATACGGTGATTGACGTTGACGCTTCAACTGCGGTACGATCTACCCACCTTATTAGGTGGGAGATTGAACTATGTGGCAGATGGTGCGTCGGCTGGGTTTCTTCGGACAAGTGACTGTCTCGAAACAATTGACCTCGCGTTATTCTCGTTTGCGCCTTTCGTGCGAACGACTCGAAGAACGCTGGACTCCCTCGGCGGACCTCGTTCCGGCTCTCGTCGATCTGGCCGATCGCGCGGCCATTGGAGCGGCGGTATCAGTCAGCGTTGATATCGATAACCTTGGCAATCTGGCCAGCGGCAGTTATGTCGTCGAGTTCCGGCTCAGCAGCGATGCGACGATTACTCGTACCGACCGCCTACTGGCAACGGTGACGCGCGCGACGATTGCCGCAGGGAGCGATTCGCGCTGGACGCAGTCGATTACGTTGCCCGCCGATCTCGCACCGGGCAGTTACACCATCGGCGTCGTCGTCGATCCGCTCAATAAGATTCGCGAGAATAGCGAGACGAACAACACGCTGGGAGATACGGCCGCGAGCAATCTGTTTCGCAATTCGCTGACCGGCAATGTGACCGCGGGGAGCAGCACCAAAAGCGTGACCATTCGCCCGCTCATTGGTAGCGCTGAGTTGTATAACGACCGTCCGACGTGGATTGTCGCGCATGGCCGCAACGGCAGTCCCACGACGAGCGTTGGCGTCGCCCAAATCGCGGCGGCAATCGAAGCCGAATATGCCAACGATCAAGTGTTGGTCCTGGACTGGAGCGCAGCGGCAGCCAGCGGTTTCTTTGGCGGCAGCGGCGAGAATTTTATCAAGCCCGTCGCAGCTTGGGCGGCGACGGCGCTCGTTGAATACGGCATTACGCCGGACGAGATCAATTTCGTCGGCCATAGCTGGGGTGCTTATATTGGCGCCGAGTTGGGCGAGCGGTTGACTGAAATCAACTCGATCATGGCCCTTGATCCAGCCATTGATTTCCCCGGTGGCAGTTACAACCCGGAGGCCACGGTCAGCGGCGTTGCCGAAGTCGATTTCGCCCGCAATTCTCGCTATTCGTGGGCCTTCTACGAAAGCGCGAACGATGGTTACGGATCCGCGAAGACCTCGGCCACCGCCGACGAATCGTTCGTCGTCCGCAACGCCGATCACTCGAAGCTGGTGCAAGTCGTCGCCGATGTGATCAGCCGAGATCAAACGACATCGCTACTCGCGGCCCAGTTCGATTTGCAGCGGCTGCTGAGCGGTGGCGCCAATCCCATCTGGACCGTGAACCAGTTCAACATCAGCGGCGTGCGTGCCGCGGGTCAGCCTTATGAAGCAGTGCTGTATGCTGCGCCTGGGGGCGTGACCGTGCAATCGCTAACGTACTTCGATGGCCTGGTCTCACAGATCATCGTGATCTGATTGCCGGCATATTCTCTTGCGATTTCGCCGCAAAACCGCCTGTTCAATGAGCAACTGAAAAGTCTTCGGTGAAGTTCCGAAGAAGAACGGTTTTCAGTTGCGGGTGGCGAGCCTAGATTGATGGAAACGACCGACCTGCGAATCATCGCCCGCCTGATCACCCGCAACGGCGGCGAAGTGACGGGGAATTAGAGCCAATATATGCCACGTAGCACGAACCCCTTGGTTCGTGCGAGTAGCAATTTTGACTGGTAATGAACTTACCGCGTCCGTTCCGTCGAGAGCGCCGGATTGTTCTGGCTCGTCCCGAGCGCCTGCCGCTGCGGCAGCTTGGGGCCCAGGGCCACGCCGATCCAGCCATCGTGAATCACCAGTTGCGTCACTTGCTGGTCCTTCAACTCGGGTGAGAGCGCGATCTGCTTGTTCACCAGGCTGAGCTTGCGATTGCGGGAAAGAACCCGGCTGAAGATGCCGCGGAGCGCGATCTGGTCGCCGATCCGCAAGCGTTCGCCGATCAGTTCGACCACGCCATCGCGGGCCAGATTTGCATCGAGCTGGTCAGAATGCGGCGCATAGTAGGCCCGCACCGTGAAATTGCTCCACTTCGATTTGCCGTGTTCAAGCTGCTTGACGCGGATCGTCAGCCGCACGCGACCGTCTTCGCAATCGATGCGGAACGGGTCGCTGTCCATGAACGTCACGTACACATCTTCCGGCAGATCATCCGGCGGCGGCGGAGCATTCTTATCGAAGACCGTGGTGACTTCCTTATAAAGCTCCCGGAGTTCGATCCGTCGCCCTTCGAGATTCAAATGGTTCACGATATTATTCAACGCCGTCTCATGGACTTGCACGCTGAGCAGGCTATCGCCGGGCGCTTGGGGCCGCGGCGTGTGCGCGGAAAGTTGTTCGTGGCCGGCGATGCGATAGCGGGCGATCAGCCGCTCGTGGGTCGTTTCCATGTCCACGGGCGCCGGCTCCAGACTCAACTTCCGCAGCGGCTCGAGTAGCTTGACCTGAAAGTTATCTTGACCCTTTTTCAACTGCTCAGCCACGGCTTGATCGATCCGCGTGGTCGCCCGGCCTTGAATCTTGCCTTGCACTTCCATGCGCGCTGCATCTTGTGCCGCATCATATTGGCCGCGAGCAATCGAGCGAGCGAAGTAGCCCAGAATCGGAATGGGATCAAAGGAAGTCTCAAAATCCGTGAGCTGATTGTTCGCCTGCGCCTCGGCTTCAGCGTTGAACATCTTCACGCCGCGACGATCGACCAGCAGCATCTTGCGCACGCGATATTGCGAAACGCCGTTTTGATAGAACGTGGCCGGCCCCTTGGTCGAAGAAGTGTCCGAAGCCACTTCGCCATTCGCTTCCAGCCCCACGCGCCAGCGCAATCGATCGGGGAGGAGCACCAGCCGTAAGCGAGTGCTGGCCTCGGTGCTGCCTTCGACGCGAGCGCCTTGGATATAGTCCTGCACATACTCTTGTTGGCGGGCTTCCTTGGGCAGAAAGCGATTGACGAGCTCGGCCGAAAGGGCGACGCGGACATTGGCGTTGCGGTAATACATGTTGAGCGTGTCGCCCAGCTCCGCTAGGCGCGAATCCGGGGACCAGCGAACCTGTTGATACAGGTCGGCGACGGCGGTGCTTTCCGCCGTCAAATCTTGCCGCTCGTAGTCTTCGATTGCCTGCAACACGCCGACCAGATTCACTGGTTCGTCCGCCCAGTTCTTGAGGTGCTTTGTCAAGCTGAAGAAGACTGCCGACTCGGCGAAATCGCCTTGCTGCGGATCGAACTGCGTCGAGTTCAAGCGGCGGAGGATATCGCGCGCTAGTGCGCGGCGCTCAACGGGGGAAGTTTCGGGCGAACCAATCTGCTGGCGAGCGGCGGGCAGCTTTAGATAGCCGGACCATGGGGCGCCACCGGGCAGCGACTGCAGTTTCTGTTCGAGTTCGGTAAGGCAGACATTCCATTCGGCCGTATTGGGAATGGCAGCGGTCCGATTGGCTGACTCAATCGCGGCGGCATGTGCCAACTGCCAGATGGCGATGCGGCGGACAATGGCATAGCCGGCCCGCAGCACGCGCGAACGCTGATTGTCGGTAGGAAGTGTCGCGGCAAGTTCCTTCGCCCGCGCTGAAAGCTGATGCAATTGATCGAGCAAGCCATCGACTTCGCGGTCTTCGAGCTTGTTAATCTTGGCAATCGCTTCCAACTGCACGATGGCTTGCTGAGCCCAATCCGCCACCCGCGGTTCTTCACCCGCCAGGTCGCGGAGCTGCGCGATGAGCGCGGTGGGATAAGGCCAGGCACCGGCCGATGCGTTCGGCGGCGGGGGCGGAACATCTGGCTCGACTGCGGGTTTCAGACTCGCTTGATTCGGAACCGGCGCGCCTTCGGGTAGCGTCCGCGGTTCCGGTGATTTGAGGTCCGGCGTTTCTGGTGTCGGCGGATTCAAGTCGGGCACGATCAGGACCGCTGTGCGCGTGGGAATCTCTGAAAGGGAAGGATCTAAATCAATTTGTTCAGCAACCACCGGCCGGGTCGGCGCAACTTGCTTCGGCGTTTCGAATACTTCGAGGCCGGTCTTCGCTGGCTCTTCACTGCCGGACGCCGGCGTGGCGTTCAGTTCTCTGGATTCAGCGGGTAGTTCAGGAATCTCAAACCCCCGCAGTGGTTCTGCGAGCTGCAGGGTTTGCAGTCCGTTTTGAACGGAACTTTCAGCCTTCGCAGGCATCCCGCGCGGGAGCGATGCTTCGAATTGTCGAGCGATGCTTACGGGGGTCCGCGGCGGCTGGAACCGTCGCCACGCTGCGGGCGCGAGCAGGCTGAGGACGGCAATCCCCAGCACCAGGCCGAGTAGCTTCCAGGAAAAGCGACGTACAAGTCGGCTCATCACCCGGCTCCGCGTTCCAGATATTCGCCCGAGCATTACGCTCAGGGAGCCGCACAAACGTGCCTCCCTGGCAGTAAAATCGGTACAGTCCGGTGGCAAAGTCGAATCGCAGCGGGTTGTATTGGTCAACCTATGCGACCGGACTAAGTTCCCACGCTGAAGTCACCGCTTTGCCAGCACTCCGCGGCCGAGTTTGCCGACAAGGGAAGGAGAAGGGGCGGGGCGGGGATCAGGGGATCAGGATTCAGCAATGGCCAATGACGAATGACCAATGACTCCGCATTCCAGGCTCCGAACTCCATGCTCTCTCTAATAGGCTATCGCGGTTGCGGCAAGACGACGGTTGCTCGGCTGCTGAGCAAACGACTGGGCGTTCCTGCGCTGGATGCCGACGAATATCTCGAACAACGTGCGGGGCAAACAATCCGCGAGATCTTTGCGGCCGAAGGTGAGGCGGGATTCCGCAATTGTGAGAGTGCCGTAGTGCAAGAGCTGACGCAGCGCCACGGACTGATTGTCGCCTGGGGAGGGGGTGTCATCTTGCGCGAAGCGAACCGGATTGCGTTACGATCGGCGGGCAAGATTGTTTGGCTCCGAGCTCGGCCGGAGACCCTTCTGCAGCGGATTGAACAGGATCCGAGCACCGGCGCTCGGCGGCCCAACCTGACGGCGGCTGGGGGACTCGAAGAAATCGAAAAGCTGCTGCAGCTTCGCGAACCGCTGTACGCCGCGGCCGCGGACTGGATCATTGAAGTCGATGAGGCGACTCCCTCTGCCATTGCAGATGAAATCGCGCGCTGGTTTCGCGACCAGGAAGGTGATCATCAATGATCTGGCTTCGCGATCTCGTTATCTTCTCCTGTGGTCTGCTGGTTGGCTCGCTGATCAACTGGGCCATCTATCAGCTTTCGTTTCGTCCGCAATCGATCAGCCCCTGGTCGGCACCTCCCCCCGATGTCGCGCCGCGAACCTGGCTCGATTGCCTGCCGCTCTATGGTTGGTGGCGATTGCGACGCGAAGTTTCCGTGCAGGGCCGTTGGTTCTGGGTCCGGCCGATCTTGATCGAAGCCTGTTACGCGGCGGGTATGGTCTGGCTGTTTCACTTCGAAACCGCCGATGGCCTACTGCCGCGGCCATTCACGATGATCCCGCCGAGCGATTGGTATCCGATGTTCGCCGCGCATGCGATTCTGATCGCACTGATGACCGCTGCCACGTTCATCGATTTCGACGAGCAGACCATTCCCGATTCCATTACCTTGCCCGGCGCAATCCTGCTGCTGATCCTGACCACGATCTGGCCGACGGCGCATCTCCCCTCGATCTTCAACAACCCACTGGGGCAGCAAGAGGTCGAACCGCTCCTCTTTACTTCGCAGCCCGCTGTTGATTGGCCAGCGATGTTCGATGGCTGGCAAGGACTCGCCATTGGCCTGGCAATCATCTGGCTCTGGTGGCTGGCCATGCTCTATGGCGTGCTCTCGTTTCGCTATGGCTGGCTGAAGGCGATACAGCTTTACGGCGCCTCCATCTTGCGACGTAACCAGTGGTGGCAGTTGGGGTTACTGTTTGTCGCTTTATCCATCACCACAAC
>JAYTUF010000495.1:0-1638 GCA_043744755.1 Anatilimnocola sp. | reverse complement strand
CTGTTCGGCGGCACCGGCGACGACGACTTCTGCTGGGAAACCGCCGACGTCCTCGACAACCCCCCAGGCATCGCCCCCCCAGATTTCAACGCCCCCGGCATGGGGACGGATGAACGCTTCGGGCCCATGTAGGCGCGACAGGTGGGTAGCCGGATTGATGCCAGCCGCGCGAGTGGTTTAAGCTTCGGTCATGTCTCACGAACGGTTAATCATCGGCGTCTGTCCCAAGTGCCAGGGCCGCAACTTCGCGTGCAGCTACAATCATTTCGCCCGTGAGGCGCTGACGATTATCTCTTGGGAGCATAAGTGTCCTGACTGCGGCTTTCGCGAGACGAAGGCTTATCGCAGCGATCAGGCCGAGGCGGCAGGAGCGGGCATTGACATGGCAATCTGTCCGTTTTGTCAGCGGCGATCCGCGGCAGCGGAGTGAGTTTTCAAGCACCGGGTGCGCTGCGGCTCCGGCGCGCAGCAGTTAGACTTAAACGCCACGGACTTCGCTGACTCTCCCGCGACGAGGAATTCGAGATGCGACCAGGTTGGATCATCGCGCTGCTAATCATGGCCGCTTCGTCGTCTCTTCAGGCCCAGGCTCCGACGGCGCAGACTCCGACAGCACAGACTCCGACAGCACAGGCTCCGACAGCGGAGGAATTGACGTTCTTCGAGCAGAAGATTCGGCCCGTGCTGGTGCAGCATTGTTACGCCTGTCATTCGTCGGTGGCTCATGACGCGAAAAAGTTAAAGGGTGAGCTGTATCTCGATTCGGCGGCGGGAATGCTCGCGGGGGGCGAAACCGGCCCTGCGATTGTGAAGGGGAAGTCGGCGGAGAGCCTGCTGATCAAGGCGCTCAAGTATGACGGCTTCGAGATGCCGCCGACGGGCAAGTTGGCCCCTGAGATCGTCGCGGACTTCGCCAAATGGATTGATTCGGGAGCGGCCGATCCGCGGCAAGACGGTAAGGTGGTCAAAACAAAACGCGAGATCAACCTGGAAGAGGGCCGCAAGTGGTGGTCGTTCCAGCCGCTGCAGGACATCACTCCGCCGATCGCGCCCGCTGGTGCGCGGGTGCAAACCGCCATCGATCAGTTCATTGCCAGCGCACAATCGCAGCAGAAGCTTACTCCAAGCGCACCCGCGACCAAGGAGAAGTTGATTCGCCGGGCGTATTTCGATTTGATCGGGTTGCCACCCACGCCGGATCAAGTGGCCGCCTTTGTCAACGATGCCTCGCCGCAAGCGTTTGAAAAGGTGATCGACGAATTGCTGGCCAGTTCACATTATGGCGAGAAGTGGGCCCGGCATTGGCTGGACGTGGCCCGTTACGCCGAGAGTGGTGGTTATGAGTTCGATGGCTTTCGGCCGGGAGCGTATCACTATCGCGACTGGGTCGTGCGGTCGCTCAACGATGATCTGCCTTACAACGAATTCGTGCGACAGCAACTGGCGGGCGACAAGCTGCAACCGGATGCTTATGCCGGCGCCGCGGCGAGTGGCTTTCTCGTCGCGGGGCCTTATCCGGGGCAGATCACCGCGAAAACCGTGGAGCGCATTCGTTACGACCAGCTCGATGACATGCTGATGACCGTGGGCGGATCGATGCTCGGCCTGACGCTCGGCTGCGTCCGCTGTCACGATCAC
>JAYTUF010000494.1:0-1639 GCA_043744755.1 Anatilimnocola sp. | reverse complement strand
CCTAGCGACCGGAGCGGAGCAAACCGCCCCCACACCGTCGCAAAATCTTCGACGGGGGTTACGAGAGAGCCAGCTCTCGTGGTTTGCCTCGCCAGGGATGCTTGGCGGCGGGCTTTTGGCCTTGGTTCGACTTCGGTGGGCCAGGCGGCGGTGGACGCTGTGGTGGGCGGGGCTCGGTGCGAGTTGTCCCATAGGCCAGTTCCCGATCATCGACGAACAACCGCACGCGGCCGTCGAGTTGCACACACACCTCCACGCGCTGCTTCGGTTGCACGCCGCTCGCGCGACCCAGTTGCAGGTAGCCGTTCTGCCAACGCACCGTCCAATCGTTCTGCACCACGCGCTCTTCATGCACCGCGAGCACGCGCGCCAGATCAATCTCCTTCGGCACGGCCCGATGCACGTCGGTTGGTTGCGCCGCAGGCTTGCCGAACTTGGCGTTGAACGGCGCCAAGAACTCCCGCTCCAAAAACTCGTTCGCGGTCGCCAGGTCCGAGATGCCACGCTGACGCAACGCCTTCACCAACCGATCCTGCAGCGTGCCGTTCATGCGCTCCACCCGTCCCTTGGCTTGCGGACTGCGCGCCAAAATCAAGCGCACACCCAACTGCTCCATCGCGCGCCCGAACTGTGTTTTAGGCTCTTTTTCAGCCAGAACCTCCGCTTCCGTCGGCTCGCGATCACTCCGATAAATGCCCGCGCGATCCACATACAAGGCCCCCGGCAGACCCTGCCGCGCCACATAACGCTGCAGCATCGTGAGCGCCGCTTCCAGCGTCTCTTCCTCGAAGAACCGCGCGAAGATCTGGCCCGTCGCGTCATCGATCATCACCATCAACACCGCCCACTCGCGACGGCCCTCGAACCAGTCGTGATGCGAGCCATCCATCTGAATCAGTTCACCAAAAAACTCTTTCCGCTCGCGACGACGGCGATGCTGTTTGCGCTCCCGCTTCCGTTGCCACAGTCCCGCCTGAGCCAGCCACCGACGCAGCGTCGTCACGGAAACTTCGATCCCTTCCTCCGCCAAACTCTCCGCCGCCAACGTCGGACCATAATCGCCATACGACTCCCGATACCGAGCCAGCACGCGCTCCCGCAACGAAGACTCACTCTGTCGATTCGCTGGCTTGCCGCGCAGACCATGCACCAGCCCGCGATCTCCCTCGGCTTGATACCGGCTTCAAAGCCGCTTCATCTGCCGGTAACTAATCCCCAGCAGCTCACTCGCCGCACGCAATCGCAGCTTCCCAGACCGAACCTGCGACAACACCACCAACCGCTTCCGCTCTCGACCACTCATTAAAATCGCCTCCATACCAGGCCCTCCTTTGGAAGGGCAGCATGGGGACATTTCTATTGGTCGCTAGCGGGGGCATTTCTAATGGCGCATGACAATCCCGACTACTCCGACCCTACCGCGCGGCCCAACAATTTGCTAACCTGACGGCGTTACCAATCCCCCGCGCCCATAGCTCAATTGGATAGAGCATCGGTCTTCGGAACCGAAGGTTGCAGGTTCGAGCCCTGCTGGGCGTACTGTAAACCTCCAGCGAAGCCGTTTTTTTTGGAAAGAATGGGGTTTCCGGAATCAGCCAGACTTCGGTAGGCTGTCGGTGTCATGGATGGCATTCTACTT
>JAYTUF010000493.1:0-1640 GCA_043744755.1 Anatilimnocola sp. | reverse complement strand
CTGAATCTTCAGGCTCTCGGCCGTGGCAAGTTTCAGGTGTGCATCCGGCGGCGTATTCTTGCCACCGCCATACAAGCCGCCGTCTTCGCCTTTGTACTTATCGTCGGCAGTCATGTCCGAGAGCGGCTTGAAGCCGACGCTCGTTTTGCCGCTGGTCGGAACCGCCGTCGGATCGCGTCGTTCGGCTGGAGCGCCGCCGCCGGTCAAGCGTTCGAGTTGTTGCCAGGCTTGGTAGGCATCCAGCGCGCGTTTCAAAAACGCTTCCTCATCGGCTGTGAGCTTCTCGCCGCCGGTCCGCTTCTGCATTAATTGCTTGGCGCGGTTGAAGTCGATTTTGTCAGCTTTCGCTGGCTCCGGTTTCGACTCCTGGGCGAAGCTAATGTTTGACAGAAGTGCAAAACAGACAATCGTCAACAAAACGCAACTGCGGAACATTGCGATCTCCTTCCAGTCAAAATTGCTAAAATAGGGTCTTATTTCTTTTCGATCTTCAAGCGAGCCAGAATCCACTTCGTCGCAGTCTTTGGATCGCGATCGGTTGGGGCCGTGGCCAGCAACTCGCGATTCCAACAATCGACAACTTGATCCTGCCGCAGCGATATTTTCGAAGGCACCCATCCAGGCGCGCGGTAAGAGTCCGGCAGCGGCGCCGAGTCATGCGGCAGCAGCACGAGTTGGTGACTGAGGGCCGAACTAAGCGAGTCAATGCCGCCGCGAGTGTACACCGCCGCCACTTCCAACTCATGGGCCAGCAGCAACGCCACTTGCTGGGGGAGCGGATCGGGACCGCGCGGCAATCGACTATCGTCGTCGCGGGGGATTTGATAATTCGTATCGGCCGAATTGGGTGGAATCAAACTGTCGCTCCAGAGGGCGAGCGTTTTGTTATCCCACTTTTGAGTATCCGTCAGCCACAGGATTGCGGCCGAAGCATCGGCCATTTGCTCGTCACTCAAGCGGCGGCCAAACATGGCCAAGGTCGAAGAGCGACTGGTATTGCTGCTACGGCGGCCCAGATCGTCGCCGGTTCCTGTCAGCCCCGAGCTGTATAAATCGGGCAAAGCCACGCTCACGCCAGCGTCGAGCAATTCCGCAATCATGTCAGCCCGCTGACGGACAAACTCCTGCTTGCCGGCGCGGGTGATGATCAACACGCCCGGCTTCTGCTTTGCCGCGGTGCCACTTGGTTCCAGCAGCAGCAGCGGCACGGGTTGTTTGTTGCGTCGCTCGAGCACGAATTGGGTTGCTTTGCTGGCCCCGAACGCCATTGCCTCGCTTTGCCACCGGGTAGGGGCTAGCCTGCCATCCAACAGTTCGCCGCGCCCCTTGACCTTCGCCGGATGAAGCCAGCGAGTCTGCAACCAGACCAACAGAGGGACAGGCTTCAACTTCGCGCGGAGTTCGTCCGTCCAGCAGCGCAGTTCCCCGGCATCATGCCGATCAGTCGATTCCTCGCCCTGGGGAAGCCTGATGTCGAACCACCTGGGCAGGGCTTCGTGAATCTGCTTGCGATGGGTCTTGCCGATGTGCGTGCAATGGCTGCCCTCGGGATTCTTTGCCGTGATCGTGCCATAGCCGGTCGCGAAGGAGAGATGTTCTACTTTGTCGTACCAGCCATAGATTTTGTCGAAGCGTTTCCA
>JAYTUF010000492.1:0-6280 GCA_043744755.1 Anatilimnocola sp. | reverse complement strand
CAGTTTTCACCGGGATTTCGCAGTTACTCAACACAAGCAACGGCGGCTAAACGAGTTAGTGATGCTATCACTTTCGAACCTGGCGCTGTCCAATTAGGGTCGCACATGTCAGCGAGCCGCGGGTCGCTCATCACCTTGGCGTTCACTTGATTGCGATGGGCTTTGGATTTGTAGACGATGAAGGCGAAGATCACGGTCTCGTTCTCTTTCGTCTTGGCGACTTTGTTGAAGGAGAGCATGTTGGGAATGTTCAGGTCATCGCCCAGGCATTCGCGATACTCAAGCGCGCCATGCTCCAGCCAAATCTTGCCCGCCTTTTTGGAAAGAGCAATGTAGGCCTTCACGTTATCCTTGGGGACGGGCACTAAGAAACCATCGACGTACGACATGGATGTTCCTCCCGGCTGAAGAATGGTGAATAGATCGCTGATTGTTGCGAGCGACTCACGCCTTGGCAAGGTAGTCTTCCGCTGTTTCTAAGCCGCCGGCTTTTCTTCCACAATCTGCTTGAGCTTCGCCAGGCCTTTTTCAAACTCGCCGCCGATCAGCTTGTCCATGTTCATGAACAGTTGCACGGCTTTGTGCATGAAGTCGCTCTTGCCCGACATCGTCCAGGTCACTTTGGTCCGATAGCCGTCGGGCGTGAACTTGAATTCGGTCGGGCAAATGCCGGCGTGGGGCTTGATGAATTCGAGCTTGATTGCGATCAACTCGCCGGGGCGGCTTTCGGTGATCGTCATCCGTCCTTCGCCCACATGCGGGTGATTGCTGGTCCAACCATAGATGGCGCCTTCACCGGCGGTTGCACCGGAGTAAGTTCGCTGCATGTCCGGATCGAGCGCTTCCCACGGTGACCAGGCGGGCCATTTATGAAAGTCGTTAATCTGCGAGAAGATCGCTTCCGGCGGTGCGGCGATCTTGACGGAGCGCGTAATCTGAAACTCGCTGGGCTGCATCGCCACCAGGCCGACGAAACCGAGCACCACGATCGCCATGCTGGCGGCACCAATCAGCAAGACCTTCTTGACCATTGACCATTCTCTCTACGAATTGAGCGTTACGAGCGACCAGCTACCCTGCGTTCCGCCGTCTCGCGAATCATTTTCATTTCGTGATCCCAGCCTGCTTGGGAAGCCGCAATCGTTTCCAGCCTGCTGATTTCCAGGGTTTGAACGGCCTCAGCGGGGGGCATTGCTTGATCTCGGCTTTGGCAAAAAGTCACTGCTAGATCGTTATATCCCGATTCCCGCGACGATACCAACCCCGATTGCCAGCAGCTTCGCCGGGACTTGCCCGTACGATTTTTGTCACAAAATCCCCGCGTCTGCGCTCAGAAGATTATCGCCAGGGTGGATTGAATATCCGCCCAGCGACCCCGCCTTTCTCCCGCCCCATCATCTTCCGCCATAAGGTCTTGCCATGGCCCTCTTAACGCTCGCTCAACTGAAAAAGTATGAGAACTGGATCGGCAAGAACGCCCAGAATGTCTACGCCGGGGTGCTGGCGGCCGGGGGCTGGAAGATGGTCTTTCCTGACAGCCTGCCAAAATGGGCCAGCCGGGTGCGCAACTTTTTTAACCTGACTCCTCAGTCGCTTGAGCGGCTGACCGGTGAAGCCGCGGACAAAGCCCGCAAGCCAGTCGAGCGGTTCAAGTTCCTGCTCAAGTGCTACGACTACGAAGCCTTCAATCGCTCCAAGCGCGACTACAAGCCGAACCCCTGGGGCACCCGCAATCCCGACCCGCTCCGCCCGCCGGAGGGTTGCCCCACGCACGTTGGCCGCGACGTGACGCAGACCCCGTGGTACGACGAAATCGCGATCCGCCGGGCGCTCGAAGGGGGCGTTTACAAGGATCAGACCGGTCGGCAGTGGTTTCAAATGGATGCCGGCTCGACGATCTACCACTGGGGCGACCAGCCCGTCGTGGCCTTCGCGGAAGCGATCTACACCTCCGCCCGCGGGCAAGAAGACATCCCGGTCTTCAAACTCATCAGCCTGGACAACACGGGCGGTTCGGTCGAGTGCATCGTCACCAACCCGCAGCAGTCCAAGTCAATCGCCAAGCCCAATCAAACGGTCGTCCTCGCCGGCGGCCGCGTCGTCACCCACCTCATCAATCAAGGCTCGTACAATTTCTCCGAAACCATCTACATGGGCCGCGCCGCCCACGAGCTCCGCGACGTGAAGCCCCACGTTGCGAGCGCTGACTTCTATCTGAACCCCCTCGACCCGCTCAGCAACCTCGGCCTGCGTAAGTTCCCCGCCAACGACCGGCCCGACAAAGCGGGGAAGCCGCTGGCAACGCAGGCGTGAGAGCGATTGGGGGCGGGGTCAGGAGTCAGGAAGTCGGGGGTCAGGACGTTAGTTTTCAACGATACGAGGGCTGCGCCATTGCATTGCTGAATACTGACCTCCCGACTCCCGCCTCCTGCTCCTCGCCCGCAGCAATGGCTGCAGGCTACGGTATGGGGCTCCGGCGGTTGTCGCACTGCCGCGACTCGGCTATTCTGAATCTTTCGGTGCCCGCCTGAATTTTCCCTCCCTCACCACCATCAAAAAAATCCCCGAGGAACCGGCATGAAACCGGAAGTGATTGCGCCTGCGGAATTGGCTGCCCGCGTGAAGACGGCGCAGGAGAAGCTCGATGCCCAGGCCTATGAAACGGTGCAGTGGCATTTTCATGATTCGACCGGCTGTCCGTTCTGGCTGGCGAAGAAGCGGGAGCTGAAGTTCGATCCGCTCAAGGAAGTGAAGAACTACGACGACATCAAAAAGTTCCCTGAGTTCGAGGACGAGTGGCTCCGCGGCGGGCCGATCAGCCGGTGGGTGCCCAAGGGGCTGGCGGGGAAGCCCGTGTATGTCTTTGAAACGGGCGGCACGACGGGCATTCCCAAGAGCCGGATGGTCGTGACCGATCACTGGACCGACTACGAAAATTTCAGTGCCACGCTGCCGGACAAGTATTTTCCCAAGGGGGCGAATTGGCTGATGCTGGGGCCGAGCGGGCCGCGACGGTTGCGGCTGGCGGTCGAGCATTTGTGTCAGCACCGGGGCGGGATTTGCTTTTGCGTCGATCTCGATCCGCGGTGGGTCGTGAAACTGATCAAGAAGGGCTGGATGGAACATCTCGAAGCCTACAAAGAACATTGCATTGACCAGGCTTTGACCGTGCTCGAAGCCGGGCACGACGTAAAGTGCATGTTCACCACGCCGAAGCTGCTGGAGGCGCTGTGTACGGCGCTGGAGAAGCGGGGCAAGAGCTTCGCCGATACGGGCATCACCGGCATCTTTTCCGGCGGCACGGAGTTCACGCCGCAGTTCACGCGGTTTTGCGTCGAAGAATACTTCGGCGGCCCGCCCGAGCAGAGCGGCATCTACATGACGCCCACCTACGGCAATACGCTGATGGGCCTGGCTTGCAGCAAACCGGTGACCAAGGAAGACGGTTACAAAATTGCCTACTACGCCCCGCAGCCACGGGCCGTGGTCGAGGTCGTCGAGTTCGATAACTACAATCAACCGGTGGCTTACGGCGCGAGCGGCCGAGTGAAGTTGACCACGCTCACCAACGAGTTCTTCGTCCCCGGCTTCCTGGAGCGGGACGAAGGCGAACGCGAACAACCGTACGCCGCGTACCCCTGGGACGGCGTAAGCGGCGTGAAACCGTGGCGGGGGATCGCGAGCTCGACGACGGTGGGGGTGTATTAGAGATCCGAAAGGCGATGGGCGTTAATTGACGCTGAGACGGAAGTTAATGGATGTATAATGAAGGTACGGGAGCTGTTGCGGTTGTTAGACGCTGATGGTTGGCACATTGTTAGGCAGCGAGGCAGCCATCGCCAACTGCAACACTTAGAGAAGCCTGGAACCGTCACCGTCGCTGGCAAGCCCGGTGAGGAACTACATCCCAAAACGCTGGCAAGCGTTATCAAGCAAGCTCAGATTGTTGATCGGGAAAAGTGACATGCGATATTTTGTCATGATTCGTCGCACGCGAACTGGATATAGTGTGGACGTGCCCGACTTGCCGGGATGCGTCGCCACGGGAAGCACGGTGGAGCATGCGCGGCAGATGATCGCCGAGGCAATTGAAATGCATCTTGAACTGCTCCGCGACCAGGGTGTTTCTCTCGCCGCTCCTGCGACCGCCGTTTCCCTCGCCGTGGACGAGAACAGCACCGAGGAATTTTGCACGTGGGTTGAAGTGGAGTCGCCGGTGTCGGCTATCTCGTAGCTGGGCTGGCCTAATCGTCGTTACCCTTATGCGGTAGAATAGAAGCGGTAGAATTTTTCCAGATATCGGCCATGTCAATTGAAAAACGCGTCAGTCTGGTGGAGCAGAAAGTAACTCAGATCCTTGAGAAAACGGAGTTGCGTCCACAGAAGCCCGGCTGGATTGCTAAGGTGATCGGGTCGTTTGCGGAATGTCCGGAGTTTGACGAAGTCATTCGCCTGGGCAGCGAGTTTCGTCAGGAGTTGAATGTCGCCGAGGATCATAGGTAGTCATGACTAGCCCCTTTCCCGGCATGGACCCTTATCTGGAGGAACCGAACCTCTGGTCGGATGTCCATTTAACGCTGATTATTGCGATGCGCGCGGCCTTGAATTCTGTGCTGCCGCCTGGGTATCGCGCGGCGGCCGACCGGTACATCTGGATTCACGAACCTGACGCGGGCGAACGCAAGCGAGTTGCCCCGGACGTCTTTGTCGTTGAATCAAGCAAAGAATTGGCCGGCACTCGGGGAGCAGGTCTGGCAGTGACTCCTGCTTCCGCAGCGGTGATTTTTCCAGCTATTAAGCGCGAAGGCAATAAGTATCTCAAGATTGTTGAAGCAAAAACTCGTCGTCTGATCAGTGTGATCGAGTTGCTTAGTCCCATCAATAAGAAAGCTGGTCCGGACCGCGAGGCGTATTTGACAAAGCGGGTCGACTATCTAATGGCAGGTGTCAATCTGGTCGAGATCGACTTGCTGCGTGCAGGCCAGAGAATTTCTATCGGACACGAGTTTCCCGAGATTGCCGATTACTATGCTCTGGTGTGTCGGGCCAATCAAATGCCTCGCGGAGAAGTCTGGTTTTTTGGGGTTCGTGATGAGCTGCCGAAAATCCCAATTCCCCTGTTGCCTGGATCACCAGAATGCACTCTATGCTTGCGAGAATGCCTTGACCGTGCGTTTGAAGAAGGTCGGTATGATGAGGACATCGATTATCATCAGCCTGCGATTCCGCCCCTCTCACCTGCTGATGCAGAATGGGCAAAGCAGTTGATCACTGTTTGAAAGTCCCCTCACCCCAACCCTCTCCCCGGAGTACCGAGGAGAGGGAGCAAACATAAAGAATTCCCACCACCCTAATCCCCAGCTCTAAATCTCTAACCCCTTCCCAAAACCATGCTAAACATTCCCGTCCTCCGTTGGGGCAAGCCTTACGAATCGCTCGAAGTCGATGAGGTCAAGCACTTCGCCACGGGCGAGCCGATTGCCAAGGTCGGTCAGGCCAACGCGGGCATCATTGCTCGCGATATGAAGACGGCCCAGAAGGCCCGCGACATTTTGCGCCAGTTTCCGATTTCCGAACTGCTCGAAAAGGTGAAGAAGGCCGGCGAACTGTACGAGAAGGGGACGCTGACGATTGGCGATGGGACGCAGACGCCGGACGAGTTCGCCCATCAGCAGTCGGCGAGCACCGGCCTGCCCGAACACATGTGCAAGATGAACATGTCGAAGAACGCCTTCGTGCTGGCCAATATGAACAAGATTCTCGACTGCCTCACGCGCGGCCTGCCGCTCGATATTTTGACGAAAGGTTGGGGCCTGGAAAATCGCGGCGTGATCGTCAGTTATCAAGCGCAGGCGCCGGTGCTGAGCGCGGTGTTGCCGTCGAACTCGCCCGGCGTGCATACTCTCTGGCTCCCGGTAATTCCGCTGCAGTTTGGCCTGGTGCTCAAGCCCGGTCCGCAAGAACCGTGGACGCCGTTTCGCATGATCGCCGCCTTCACGCAGGCCGGCATTCCCGCCGAAGTGTTTGGCATTTATCCCGGTGGTCCCGAAGCGGGGGCGGCCGTACTCGAGCACTGCACGCGAGCCATGATCTTCGGCGGCACCGCCACGGTCGATCGCTACAAAGGCAACCCCCGCGTGCAAGCGCACGGACCGGGCTTCTCGAAGATTCTGCTCGGCGACGATGAAGTCGATAACTGGCAGCAGCACATCGACCTGATGGCCGAGAGCATCTACATCAACTCGGGCCGCGGCTGCATCAACTGCTCGGGCGTGTGGGC
>JAYTUF010000491.1:0-6296 GCA_043744755.1 Anatilimnocola sp. | reverse complement strand
TCCAGATGATCCGCAGCGCCTTCGTGAATCACGACGAAGCGTAACCTTTTCGAGATGAACACAACATCGAGTCAAGTGAAACTTGGAATCAGCCTAGGCTGGATCTGGGCGGTTGAGAACACACGGCCTAGGTCATCGCGTTTTTGCGATAGAGAACGTGGGGCCTCAATTCGTGGCCGACAGGGACGGCAGGGTGGTCGAAGTCGCCGGGGACGTCGTGGGTGAAGCCGAGGCGTTCCATGAGGCGGCGAGAGCGAAGGTTGACGGCGGCAGTGAACGAGACGATTTGCGGCAGGCGTAGGACCTCGAATCCGAAGCGGAGCGCTTGCCCAGCGCCTTGGTAGGCAATGCTCCGCCCCCAATATTCGCGGCGCAGCCGCCAGCCCACTTCAACGCAGGGTGTGAACGACGCCTGGAAGCTGGGAACGGCCAGACCCACGAAGCCGGCCAGCGCACTGTTCACATCCAGGGCCCATAATCCCCACCCACGTTCGTCGATCAACGCCCGTTGTCGCTGCAGCCAGGCTTCGCTCTGCTCGCGGCTCAAGACCGCCGGGAAGTGCCGCATCACCTCCGGGTCGCTGTTCATGCCGGCCAGCGAGTCCAAGTCCGACTCAAGCCACTGACGCAGAGTGATAAGTTCCATACGCAGAGTTCTCGGCGCGCCGGCTGTGTTTTCGCGACAACGATAAGATCTTTGAGGTAGGCAGTCTTTCAGTACAAGGTAGACTGCAAGCCATTCTGAGGTAAGAAGTGGACCTCGCTGCTGCTCCTGCGATGTGCGAAAATCCAGGTAGCGATTGACGTGTATTCGTTTGTACACTATTCTAAATACGAGGGCTTCCGATGAGCGCAAACTCCAAAATCGAGTGGACCGACGCCACATGGAATCCGGTGCGCGGCTGCACCAAGATCAGTCCGGGTTGCGCCCACTGCTATGCAGAGACGTTCGCTGAGCGCTTTCGTGGTGTCCCGGGCCATCCCTATGAGCAGGGTTTTGATCTGCGACTGGTTCCCGAAAAGATCACAGAGCCGTTTTCCTGGTCGAAGCCTCAGATGGTTTTCGTGAATTCGATGAGTGACTTGTTTCACCAGGACGTGCCTGACGATTACATCGAACTCGTCACCAAAGTCATGGCCGCTGCCCATTGGCATACGTATCAGGTACTGACGAAACGCTCGGAACGGCTGCGCGATTTGTTGAAGACGAAACTGGCGTTCGCTGCGCAACTCGATCACATCTGGTGGGGAGTCAGCGTCGAGAATCGCAAACATGGCCTGCCTCGGATCGATCATCTCCGCGGCGCCGACGCGGCCATGTCATTCCTCTCCATCGAACCATTACTGGAAGATATCGGCAAGTTCAGTCTTGCCGGCATCCAATGGGCTATCGTCGGCGGGGAAAGCGGACCGGGCGCACGTCTCATGCAACTTGAATGGGTGACCAAAATTCAGCGGCAATGCAAAACCGCCAAGGTCCCGTTCTTTTTCAAACAATGGGGCGGCGTCCAGAAGAGCAAGGCAGGCCGCGAACTCAACGGTCGCACCTACGACGAAACTCCGCGAGTCATACGCATCCCCGTTCCTCGAATCTCCAATCGTCGCGAACTGGCATCCGAGTTTGAAGGTGCCTGGCCGACGACGGCGAAGCCTGCCATTCGACGGATCATTGCATGAGTAAGAAATCTGAAGCGTACAAGAATCACTTGTGGCTGATTGGGCAACCGCCGCCGCTGATCCGGCCACATAGCCTTGCCAAGCATCGAGTCCTCCGCAAGTACCTTGAGCGGTATGTGCAAACGCTGACCGCGAACGTCCGCCGCGACCAAATGCGACTAACCCTAATCGATGGATTCGCCGGCGGCGGCCTCTATTTAGATGATCGAACCAAAGAAGAACGGTCCGGCTCGCCACTAATCATGTTGGAGGCGATGAAAGTCGCGCAAGAGGAAGCACAAAAGCTGCGATCAAAGCCATTCCATCTCGATGTTCAATACGTTTTCATCGAGAAGGATCAAAATGCGCTGGAGTATTTGAAGCAGGCTCCTCGCTCACTCTGAGTACGCCAAGCTCGTGGGAGATCGAATTCAGATCCTCTCCGGCGAATTCGTCGAACATGCAAGCGATATCGTGAAATTCGTGAAGTCGCGAGGGACGTCGGGGCGGGCAATTTTCAACCTCGATCAGTTTGGTTACAAGGACGCGCCGCTGCCGGTGATTAGGTCGATACTGCACGAACTGGAGAACGCCGAAGTAATACTCACATTCGCCGCCGATTCGCTGATTGACTACCTCGGCGATAACGAGAAGTATCACAAGCAGCTGCGATCAGCCGGTCTCAGCTTGAGTGCCTCGGAAATTGCCGATGCAAGGGCTAGTCGAAATTGGAGACGCAGCATTCAATTCTTGCTACATCGAGATATTCCGACGATTACTCGGGCGGCGTATTACACGCCTTTTTTCATCCGCTCAGCAGATTCACATCGAGACTTCTGGCTAGTCCATCTTTCTGGCCACCACAAGGCTCGCGATGTCATGGTTGGCCTGCATTGGCAGGAGAGTACGCACTTTGCTCACTATGGCGGTTCGGGACTGAAAATGCTGGGTTATGATCAGTCCCGCGACGAAGAGGTGACTCACCAGCCGACGCTTCCCGCCTTTTACTTTGATCAAACGGCGCTTGTATCAAGCCAAGAAGAACTGATTGAACAATTGCCTGCTCGCGTTCATGCGTTCACCAAGGGCGTCTCTGCTGAACGATTCTTCGCAAAGCACACGAACGAAGCACCCGTTACCTTTGAGATTATGCGCGGCGTCCTTAATGAACTGGCAGCCACGGGACAAATCATCGTCCGCGATAAGAGCGGCACCCGAAAGCGCAGCTCCAAAATCACACACGGCTCGGACACTATCGAGCCCAGTCGGCAAAAGCGCTTCCGAATGGAGAGCTAGCGGCGGGGCGGCACTTTGTCGAGTCAAAGCGGGCGAAACGAAAATCTTCGCGCTGTCATAACGGGCGTTGTCGCTGGTATGGAGGTTGTCAGGCCGATTCAGCTTGGCGCATTCACTCCCGACCTGGAGCCTCATGATGAAAAATATCCGCCGTTTTCTTTGTGTTGCCAGCGTTTTCGCCTGCCTGACTGCTACGCTGTCCTCGGCAGTGTGGGCCATTGATGTGAGCGAGGCCAGCTATGCCGCGATCGCGTATGCTCCGTCAACCGGCAACTATCGCTACTCTTACAACCACGGCAGCCGGCACTCCGCCGAGCAAGCGGCGCTGCGTGGCTTGACCGAGAAAGATGCCAAGATTGTCTGCTGGGTCAATCGGGGCTTTTGTGCTCTGGCCCTGGGCGACGAGGTGGGCAGCTATGGAACTGGTTGGACGTTCGGTGACGATGCCAGCAATACGGAAGCGAAGGAAACGGCACTGCGGAACTGCCGCGAGCGGACGACGGGTGCCCGGATTGTGCTCTGCCTGGTTTCGGACGGTCAGTATATTTACAAGCCCCAGCCGCTTCCTGGTTTTCTGCCCGTCGAGACTACTCAGCCAGCCCCCAGCCTCGCTCCCCTGCTGCCACCGATCTTCAATCCGGAACCGTCAGCGGTACTCCCGTAGTTCTGAAGGCCAGGATCCCGTCGGCTGAAAACACTAGGTCGCGAGTAAAGTGCAGGATACGATGAGTCGTTGGAGGCAGCAGGGGTGAAATACACCCGCGCCATACCGCCACAGGAGATTCGGCAAGATGTGTTTTTGGAATCGAGTCGGTGCGTTCTGTCTCTGTGCTGCCGCGTGGCAACTCGCCGGCTGTACGCAGCAGCCCTTGCCGATCGCAACGGAACAACAGCCTCGCGCGACGGAACCGCAACCACCTGCTGCCAAAGTGACCGCAGCGAAACCGCCCGCGACGGCGCTAGTAGACGCAGGCGACACTGGCAGCGAACCCGCCGAAGGCGCTGCGGAATCGAACAGCGCTGCCGAATCGAAAAACGCTGCCGTACCGAAACGGAAGCAACCAGCTCTCCCGTCGACGCCGGTCCTCGCTCCCTTCACGGCTCCCGGGCTGATGTCCGACAAGCTGTCTCCGGAGCTTCAAAAGCAAATCGCGTCGCGAATTCGAAACCAAAATTTCGGCGCAGTCAAGAAGCAGAAGTACTTGACTCCGATCGACATGGATCCTGAGGCAACATTTGCGGAATTGAAGGCGCGCTTTGCGCGGGCTCGCCGCGAGCAAGACATTCACCCTTGCGGATTTTCCGACCTGCACATTTTGTATGTGGGGCTTAGGTCGGGGCATTTTCGCAAGGCAACGGGTGAAAAAGAATGGCTGCGCTGGGCGGAAGAGCAACCCGCTGATCCCACGCCGCTCGCGGCTTTGGGTAACATGGCGATCAATCGAGCTTGGGAAGTCCGCGGCACAGGGCGGGCCTATACGGTGAATGATGGTCAGTTTGTGGAGTTCCGCAAGCGGCTGCAGGTCGCGCGAGATTACTTGCTGCGGGCTCAAAAACTAGAACCAAATGATCCAAATATCTACGCGCTCCTCGTCAACACGAGTTTGGGGCTGGATACCGAGCGCTCGCAAGTGGAAGCCTGGGTGGCGGCGGGGAGCAAGGCGTTTCCGAGATATCGGCACCTGTATGAATCGACTGCAAACTATTTGCTGCCGAAGTGGCATGGAGACGGGGACGACTTGCCGCGGCTCGCAGAGTCGTTTCTGAAGTCGCTCGGCGGCGACGATGGCTACGAGGCCTTTTCGTTCACGCTGATGAAGGCCGCCGCCTGCAATCCCGAGTTGCTTTATCTCAGCGGATTGGAGCCAGCCGACTTGCTGCGGGGTGCCAAGGTGCTGTATAGGCGTTACCCAGAGGACCATCTGATCTATGACTATTGCGGCTTCGTGGCGATGCGGAATCTCGATCGAGAGTTTTGTATCGAGCTGCTTCCGCACCTTCTCAAGCTCGAACAGGAGGACGCCTTGAGCGGCGGCATCTGGAAGAGGCTGGAGCTGTTTGATCAGTTTGTCAATTTTTGTGCCGCTCCGCCGGTCGTGGATCAGCCCGAGCGGTGGTTTTACTTGAACACGCTCGGCGCCCAAGGGATTGCCTTCGTCGAAGGGCGGGATGGCCCACGGATCGTTTCGACGACGACGAAAGAGCCAGTTGTGTTGAGTGTCTGGGATCTAAACGACTTGACGCAACCCGTGGGCTATTGGCCGGTCGTGAATGGTAAGTGCCTATACAATCTCCACTCAAATGGACCCAGCCGTCGGCTGGCGGCGATCTGCGGGATCGAAAACAACGCGCATGTGATTGTGTATGACACCAGCGAAGCGCAGCAGCCCGTGGTGATCAAGTGCGCTGAAACACCGAGTGAATGTTTCTTTTCCAAGGATGGCTCCCGGTTGGCAATCGTGTTTGAGCAAAGCGCCGACATCGTTGATCCCGCGACTGGGAAAACGCTGCAGCGGATTGCACCGTTTCAGCAGCAGCGTTGGGGAGCGGTGCAAAACGCGTTCTCTGATGATGGGAGCCAGTTAGCCGTTCTTTCAAAGGATGGCGTGATTCTGTGGGACGCCCTGACCGGCCAGAAACTGCAGCAATTTGACGGCAAAGCGCACGAGCAGCACGGCGGCAGCTCGGTGAATTGGCCATTGGGAATCGACGCGCAACATCGTCTCGTTGCCGGCAGCGCCACTGAAGTCAAGGATCCGCGCCGCAAAGAAATGCCGCTGTTTAGCCTCACCCGCCATTTGCCTCCCAGTTTCCCGGCTGAGAAACTCGGCGAGATTGTGGGTTTTCAGCGTGTCATGGCCAAGCATGCCAACGAGTTGATCGCCGCCATCACTGTTTTTCCCGGCACCAAGCCAGAGAAATGGGTCATCGAACTCTATGATCTGCAGACCGGCAAATGCTTGCGCACGATCGATGGCCATCCCAATTATCTCACGACGACGACCTTCTCGCCTGACGGCCGCTGGTACGCCACCACGGACATGATGGGAGTGACGCGACTGTGGGAGTTGGACGTTCGGTGACGATACCAGCAACACGGAAGCTATGGAAACGGCCCTGAAGAACTGCCGCGAGCGGACAAATGCCACCGATCTTCAATCCGGAACCGTCAGCAGTAATCAAGTAGTTCTGGGTCAGCACGACGCACTTTAGAATTACGGTTGTCTTATCGCCAGGCGCTAGCCTGCGGTTCCGAACGGGTACCAGCCACCGAACCGCACACTAGTGCCGAAAACGCTAATTCCGGTTCCGGGGATTTGCTAGCGTGATTTTGCCGAATGGGG
>JAYTUF010000490.1:0-6298 GCA_043744755.1 Anatilimnocola sp. | reverse complement strand
CAGAAGCAACCGGTTACGAGTGACCTCGTTGACTTTCGCCCGCGAATAGACCAGCGGAAAGTATTCTCCTTTTGACCATGGCTGTGCCAGGTCGGCATAGTGGGGGCTGCCGGGTTGACCCGATTGACCTGGTGTCGAGGTCGCCAGGCCACGGTCCCAATCTGCCAGGTCGAAGAGCTGGCGATACGACGCGCCATGAATCTGCTGAAAATGATCGTCGTAGCGGGTGTTGTTCGGCGTGTTGACGTCCCCCGGCCGCTCGAAGGGACCGACATTCAAGAGCTTCGCATGGACGCCTCCCAAACTTTCGAGTGGATGCCGAAAGGTGACTTGATGCAGCGCGCCCCAACGAGCCTGTTGTTCGGCCGATAGCTGTCGCCAATGGAAGACCGCTTTTGCGAAGGACACCCGGATAAAGGCTTCGCGTATATGAATTGGATTCTCGCCCAGCCAACGTGGATCGGCAGAGTTGAGCGCGGCCAGCGCGGCCTGAGTTCCCGCCAGGGAGTTGAGGATCTTGACGTGCTCCGCCGGAACCTGCCACTCGAATAGACTCGATTGCAGCTCTCGATGCCAAATTGCGTACAACGAACCAGCCGGAGAATCGACGGAGAGATTGCCATCCCATTCGGTGAGTACCGCCGCTGCCTGCGCGTGATCCGCATCGTGCTTCACTCCCGCGAGCAACTTCACGATCGCTGCCGCGGGGAGCGACGTGCTGTCCTGCTGCAGCGCGCGAAACTCTCCCAGTTCCCATTCCTGCTTCGCGCTCAGCAGGTTGTGCAACCGCTCAAAGCGATAAGGGGGCGAAAACTCGTTGCCAATGTCATGCGGATAATCGCGGGGCCGGATGTTGTGGTTGGCGGTGATGAGTTGGCCGCCGACGGGATTGAACTGCTGGGGATATTCGTCCAGCGCGAGATATCCCGACCACATTGCTCCGTGCTTGCCCGACGCCGGCAACAGGCCGCTGTGATTGGGACTTCGCTTGGGATAGTGCGTCGCCGCCACCCAGCCGATGTTTTCCTCGACATCCGCATACACAAAGTTCAACCCCGGGACGCGCCAGGCCGCGAGCGCCTGTTTGAACTGCGCCTGGTTCTGGGCGCGGCCCACGCCCAGCGACGCCAGATACGCCGCGCCGCCCGGTTCATTGCCGATCCATTGCAGGGCATAAGCGCGATGGTGAGCCGTATCTTCATACAGAATCGGCCCATGACGGGAGTGCTTGACCGTAAACTTCGCCGGCTCTGGTTGTCCCTTGACGATGATCTCTTCGTCATACGTTTCGAACGCTTGAAAACCATCACCAACCGCATATTCATCGGGATTCGCGGGGTTCAATTCCTCGACCACCAGATCGGCCGTGTCCGCTCCGACGATGGTGAATCCCCAGGCGATCCGCTCGTTGTGACCAATGGCCACACCGGGCAGACCAGGCTCGCCGGCACCGATCACATTCCAGCCCGGCGCATGCAAATGCACCAGGTAACGCAGCGAGGGCAGGGCGATGGCGCGGTGCGGATCGGAAGCCAGCAGCGGTTTGCCGGACTTCGATCGCCGGGCGGAGATCACCCAATTATTGCTTTCGGTTTTGGGCGGAATGAAGGACAACGTTTTCGTCAGCGCGTCGTACCCTTGCAATAACTTATCGGGAAAGGTCTTTACTTCTTCTTCCGATAGTTGCAACGAGTATTCCCGAGCCGGATCGATCGGCGCCAGCCACTTCGCCTTCTCCAGCCCCACTACCTCAATCAGTTTCAGTCGCTGCACTTCATTGCGAAAGTTCTGCGACATGTAAATGCCTGACGTGCGGCCCAGAATATCTTCCGGCGCCCACTTCTTGGGTCGATAGCCCACGATCTGAAACTCGATAGGCAGGTTGTCGCCCAGTTGATCGATGCAGGCATTGATGCCGCGGGTGAAGGCGGTGGCGATTGCCTTGGTATCCGGCGAGTAACTTTTCCACTCTTCATCCATGTTGCCGCGGTAACGAATCGTCCTCGCGAATCTGTCGGCCTCCAGAGCGCTCGGCCCCAGGACTTCGGCCAGTTCGCCCACCGACTGCCGCCGCCAGAGGTCGATTTGAAACAAGCGATCCTGGGCCGCCACGAAGCCTTGCGCGAAAAACAGATCATCGGCGTTCTGGGCATAGATGTGCGGCACGCCCCACTCGTCGCGGGCAACTTCGACGGCCTCTTTCAGTCCGGGCAATCGCAACTCGCCCTTCAATATGGAAAGCGTGGCCACTTGCGCTTTCCCAGCGAGCTGAGATAAGGTTGCCAGCAAGCGGGCGGGATCATCCGACGACAGTGAATCGGGCTGGTGCTTGAGCAGAGCGACGACCTCCGCCTCCTCACCGGTGGTGCCGTTCAGATGCAACTTCAAGCCGGCTTTCCGCACCCGCTTTACCAGTGTTTCATCGGTGAGCCACTTGGGCCAAAGGCGAACCATCTCGACGCCGGCCGCCGCATAGTCTTCGATTTCATTCGCCTGGGCCATCAGCCCCAATTGCCGTGATTTGGGCAACAGCCGGCGAAACTGCTGAGCTTGCTCGATGCTTCGCACGCCAACGATCGTCTGCGCTTCATCGCCGTGCTCTTTGACCGTCGCAGCAACCAGCTTCGCATAGAGTTCGCCAAACTCTTTCAAATCGAGCAGCACGTCGCATTTTCCGCGGCAAACAGTCAACGCTTCGGCCAGCGTGGGAATCTTCTCGCCCGCGAATTTGCGATCAAACCAAGTTCCCGCATCGAGCGCCCGCAACTCCGCGAGTGTCTGCTCGCTCAATTTACCTTTGCCGTTCGTCGTTCGCGCGAGCTCGTCATCGTGCCGCAGCACCAGTTGGCCATCGTTGGTTAGACGAACGTCCACCTCTACGGCCGTCGCTCCGGCCTGGATCGCGCGGCGGGTGCTGGCGAGCGTGTTTTCGGGCCGGTCGCTGCTCGAGCCGCGATGGCCAATGATTTGTCTCACACCCAAGGCAGCGCGCGACATGCTGGGCAACTCCTGGGCAGACATCGTTGACACGCAGAGCAGCCAAACGAACGCGTGTACTTGATAAATCCTGGGCATGATTGCAACTCCGCGAAGTCGATTGATCCTGCTGGCGTTATACTTCGCTGCAGCGAGTCTGTCGCCCACATTTCAAATTCTGCTGGAACGGGTTCATTCATGAGCAAGCACAACGGCTCCTCCTGGTTTGTCGCGACGCTGCTGTGCGCCGCGCTCGTTTCGCCGGTCAGCGGAGAGGACACGCTGGAAGACAAGTTGTTGCCGCTGCTGAAGGCACATGCGGGAAAGGTGGGTTGCGTCGTCCAGAATCTCAAGACCGGCGAGACGTTCGCGCACAATGCAAACGTGCCGATGCCGACGGCGAGCTTGATCAAGCTGCCGATCATGGTTGAAGCCTATCGGCAGGCCGATGCGGAAAAAGTTAATCTGAAGAAGCTGATCACACTGCGGCCCGAAGACAAAGTACCGGGGAGCGGCATTCTCACGCAGCATTTTTCGGCGGGAATGACGCTGCCGGTCGCGGATGCGATTCATTTGATGATGGTCTATTCCGACAACACCGCCACCAATCTGGTGCTCGATCAGGTTGGCTTGCCGGCCACAAATGCGACGATGGAAAAGCTCGGCCTGAAGCACACCAAAATTCACAGCCAGGTGTTCCGCGGCTCAACGTCCATCTTGCCGGAGCGGAGCAAAGAGTTCGGCCTGGGGAGCACGACGGCGGGAGAGATGGTGTCGCTGCTGGAACTGCTTGATTCCGGCAAACTAGCAAACGAAGCCTCGACGAAGGCCATGCAGCGACACCTGGCGATGGGCGAAAGCAAACGGCTGTCGAAGAATCTGCCCGCAGAATTGCGGGTTTTGCAGAAGACGGGATCGGTCAGCGCCGTGCGAACCGTGGCGGGGATCATGGAACTGCCCAGCGGCAACGTCGCCATTTGTTTGCTGACGAGCGAGAACCAGGATCGCCGTTGGACGGATGATAACGCAGGTGAAGTCCTCTCCGCGAAGATTGGCCGCATTGTCTTCGATCACTTCCAGCCGGACGGTTTACTTAGGCCTCGTGAGGACATGCTCATCCTGCGCGTCGGTTCACAAGGCGTGCGTGTGGAGAAACTGCAGCAAGCGCTCAACGAAAGGATCGTACCGTCGCCGGAGCTGACGACCGATGGTGAGTTCGGCCCCCAGACGCGGGCCGCGGTGATCGCCTGGCAGAAAGGGCAAAAAACTGCGCAGACCGGAGACGTCGATATGAGCATGTGGAAACTGCTGGGACTGGCGGAGGCAGAGTTTCAGCCAAAGAAGTAATAAAATTCGCCCTCTCTAGTTCATATTGCATCCTGCCGTTCCCCTAGTCCACAATAGCAAACATCCTTCTCTCCCTCGCCCGCCTTTCCAGGTGCAGCATGTTTCAGCGACCCATCCGCCGTGCCGGCTTCACGCTCGTTGAACTGCTCGTGGTGATCGCGATCATCGGCGTGCTTGTCGCTTTGCTCTTGCCCGCGGTGCAGGCCGCGCGGGAAGCGGCCCGGCGGTCGCAGTGCGGCAATCATTTGAAGCAGATCGGTCTCGGCATCCACAACTATCACGACACGATGAACCGGCTGCCGTTCGCGAGCGCGTGGAGCATCGGAACTGCCGGCACCTGGCCGTCGTTCATCCTGCCCCAGATCGAGCAGTTGCCGCTGTTTCAGAAGTTCGATTTCAACGTGCTGATGAGTCATGCGAACAATCAGCCGGCCGTCACCACCGTCGTCAAGATTTTCATTTGCCCCAGCGATCCCAAGTCGAACAAGCCGATCCTGGTTGGGCGCAACACCGATGTCGGCAATCCCGCCGTCTGCATGGGCCTGTGGTATCCGGCCTGCATGGGGCCAACGCAACCCGATGCCTGCCCGTTCTGCCCCGATCCCATTGCCAGCCCCGGCAATTGGTGCTGCCAGGGGAACAACTTGGGAACAAACCCGCCTGATAATTCAGTCGGCATGTTCGGCCGCTATCCGACCGGTTTCCGTTTCGCCGACGTGACCGATGGCCTGTCGAACACGCTGATGTGTGGCGAAACGATCCCTTCGCATTGCATCTTCAACGGCGCGTTCATGCCGAATTATCCCGTGCTCTCGACGACCATTCCCTTGAATGTCATGGAGTCCGACAACGGCATCCGCGGCACCTGGTTCCGCACCTGCAGCTTCAAAAGCCATCATCCCGGCAGCGTCGGTTTCACGCTGGGCGACGGCAGCGTCCGTTTTCTATCCCGCACGATGGACTTCCAGATCTACAACAACCTGGGCACCCGCGGCGGCGGAGAATCGGTGCAGTTGCCAAATTAGAACCAGACAACGGATGATCAGGCTCCAGGGAGCCACTTGAGAGTCCCTGGAATCAGGGCTTCGGAGAGCGGACCGGTCGAGCAGTCGCTCGCACCGATGTGTTGAGTGCCACGGCGGCGCGAATGAGCGCCTGGAACGCCTTTTCACCAATCTTGTTGTCGCTCAACGGCGAGCGCGGCACCCTGCAGTTGCACTACATCAAGCGCATACCCAGCCTTGGTCGCCTTGGTACGCGCGCAGTTCGCCATCGCGGCCGTGAGCACGAAGTAAAATAGCTGGCCCTCCATCGCAGCGAGCTTTCTCAGCGTGGAGGCCATGCGGGTGGCAATCGAGCCTTCGGGCTTGGGCGACGTGGTGACTTCGCCGGAGATGATGGTTTTGCCTTCCAACACAGCCCGGATGTCGGGTTCAGCGGCATCGCCGGTTTGGCGAGGATTCCATTGCCAATTGACGCCTTCTGGCGCACGGCCCTGCGCGATGAGCCACTGGATCGCGCAGAGGGCTCCATACTCGTGCTGGATTTGATTGAGGTCCTCATATGAGGTTTTGCGCAGAGCGGCGAGCTTGCGGATACCGTCCTCGACCGTATCGACAGGTGATCGGGTGATGCCCTGCACTTCGGCAACATAACGGCGGATGTCGGCGAGAATCTTGCCCTTGGCGGTCAAGAGATCGAGACGTTGCACGAGGACGCTCCTTTGCGAGATCTAAGGTGAAGAATTCCGCGCTAGCCGCTGTTGGCCGGTGACTTGGCGCCCCCTCATGCACGCGCCTCCCACCGTCCGCTCACATTCGTTCGCCGGGCAACTCGCTGGCTTGCTTTACCCAAGCGGCGACCTTCGACCAAATTGGTCGCGGCTTCATGGGCCAATGACAACGGGCGCAACCGGCCGCCCGCTCAGGTGCTAGCGGCCCGTTTTGCCCAGGATTCAGCCTGTTCGCACCACATG
>JAYTUF010000489.1:0-6307 GCA_043744755.1 Anatilimnocola sp. | reverse complement strand
GAAACGCAACTCGCTCACTTCCGCAATCGCAACATCGGCTTTGTGTTTCAGGACCATCACCTGCTGCCACAATTGTCGGTGCTGGAAAACGTACTCATTCCTGCTCTCGCAGAAGGCTCTCCCTCGCGCGAAACGGTGGAACGTGCCCGACAATTGCTCGACCGCGTCGGCTTAGCGCAACGACTCGATCATCGCCCAGCGGAACTTTCGGGCGGCGAGCGACAGCGCGTGGGCGTGGCCCGAGCGCTGTTGCTGAAGCCGGTGCTGCTGTTGGCCGATGAGCCGACGGGGAACTTGGACCGCACCAGCGCGACGGGCATCAGCCAGTTGCTGCTCGAATTGCAACGGCAAGAGCAAATGATGCTCTTGATCGTCACGCACAGCAGCGAACTGGCCTCACTTGTGCAGCAGCGATACGAAATTGACGATGGCCAACTCAAGTCAGCAACCTAAGGGAGAGCCAACGATGACATTCCTGCGCTTGGTTCTCCGCAGCCTGCAGTTTCACGCGAGCAAGCATCTGGCCGTGATCTTGGGCGTGATGGCCGCGACCGCGGTCCTCACCGGAGCGCTCGTCGTCGGCGATTCGGTTCGCCATAGCCTGCGCAGTCTCACGCTTGATCGCTTGGGGCGGATCGATCACCTGTTGCTTGTTGATCGGTTCTTCCGATCCGAACTTGCGAACGAATTAACTCAGACGCCGGAGTTTCAACAAGACTTCGCCGCGGCGGTGCCAGCCATCATCATCCCTACTGCGACCGCGGAACTACCGCGTGAGAAATCTCGTTCTTTGGCAGCCGGCGTCACTCTGATCGCCGCCGATCAAGGCTTTTGGAATCTGAATGCAAAAGCATCAGCCAAACAAACAATTAAAGCTCCGCAGCCGGGCGAAGTGTTGCTCAACGCGCCACTGGCGGAAGAACTGGGCGCGAAGGTTGGCGACACGCTGATCTTGCGGATGGCCAAGGCGACGCAGGTTTCGGAGGATAGCCCGCTTGGGAAGAAGACCGACCGGCTCACGAGCCTGGCCGAGTTGAAAGTTCGCGAAATCATTCCCGCCGAAGGTCTCGGCCGGTTCAGCCTGCATCCCATGCAATCGTCGCCACGGAATGCCTATGTGGCGCTCGCGCCTTTGCAATTGTCACTCGAACAGGAAGGCAAAGCCAATGCGATCCTCATCGCTGCTAAGGATGATGCGCGGGGGTTATCGCCGGAAGTCACAGCTAAGTTGCAGCAGGCGTTTAAGCCGAGTCTCGAAGATTTCGGCCTGGCGCTGAAGCTTGTGCAGTTGAATCATAAGACCGATGATGCAGAACAAAGTGTCTTGAACTACTTCAGCCTGAGCAGCAATCGCCTGCTTCTGGATGAAGCGACCGAGCGGATTGCAAGTTCGGCATTTGATAAGCATGGCAGTTACTCCGTGCTGACTTACCTCGCGAATTCGATTGACAAGATCGATGCATTAGCGGGTCAAAAGGGCGTTCCTTATTCGACCATCAGCGCCCTCGATCCCGCTGCCGATGGGCCGCTGGTTGATGAGCAAGGGAAACCGATTCCAGCGCTCGCTGACGACGAGATTGCCATTACGAGTTGGCTGGCCCGCGATCAGGATTTGAAGATCAACGACCGCGTCCGCGTCACCTTTTTTGAGCCGGAAACAACGCACGGTGATGAGAAGGAACGCAGTGCCGAGTTTCGCGTCCAGGCCATCGTGCCACTGACGGAACCTTCGGCGCCGTACTCGCGCCGCAAAGGTCCGCAGTTCGCACAAGCGCCGACTCGCGCGAACGATCCTGATCTGACGCCCGAAGTTCCCGGTGTGACCGATCAGGCCTCGATCGCAGACTGGGATGCGCCATTCCCGTTCGATTCCAAGCGGATCCGTAAGCAGGACGACATCTATTGGAACAACCATCGCACCACACCCAAGGCCTATGTCTCGCTCAAGACCGGACAAAAGTTGTGGGAGAGTCGCTTCGGCCGCGTTACTTCGATTCACATTCCCGCTGGCGAAGGAGTGACGAAGGAAAGTCTGGCCGCGGAATTTCAAGCCCAATTGACGAAGGACAAGGAACTTCTGGGCTTCGAACTCACGCCTATCAAAGCCCGCGACTTGGAAGCCTCGAAGGGAACGACACCGTTCGGCGTGCTGTTCTTGCTGCTGAGCATGTTCATCATTGGCGCCGCGCTGCTGCTGATCTGGTTGCTCTTCCGCCTGGGCGTCGAGCAGCGAGCGAGTGAAATCGGCCTGCTGCAGGCATTGGGTTGGCCGCAACCACGCACCCAGCGCTGGTTGGCTGCGGAAGGGATCGTGGTCTCGGCCAGCGGTGCGCTGCTCGGGACTGCGGCGGGCGTTGGCTATGCAGCGTTGATGATCGAAGGACTCCGAACCTGGTGGGTCGGGGCGATCTCGTCCCCTTTCCTGACGTTACATGTTGGTTGGCAGAGCCTGGTGATTGGCTTTGTCGTCGGGCTGATCGTGGCCCAAGCAACGATCTACTTCAGCCTGCGACAACTGCGGCGAGTTTCTCCTAGACAATTGCTCGCGGGAGAAACATCGTCGCCGTTCACAGCAAGCACAGCAGAATCCGCGGCGTGGCGAATATGGTTGCCGTATATCTTTTTACTCCTGGCCGTGTTGCTCGCAGGCCTCGCCAGTGTCTTGCAGGCGGAAGCACAAGCGGGGGCGTTTCTCGCCTGTGGCGCTTGCGTGCTGACGGGACTGCTGATGCTCATCTCTCGGCAACTGGGCCGCAAACAACCCTCATCTGCAGCGGGCGCACCATTCCGCTGGGTGTTGCCATCACTGGCCATGAGAAACATCGGACGAGCGCGAGGCCGGAGCATCGCGACGATCGCCCTGGTGGCGAGCGCGTGCTTTTTGGTCGTCGCGGTGAGTGCGTTTCGCCTGAGTCCCACCGAGCAAGGCATCGGCGGCTTCAATCTGATTGCGGAAAGTTCCGAGTCGATTCTGTCCGATCTCAACGACCCAGCCGCGCGGAAGAAAGCCATCGGCGCCGCGGCGGCGGTGCTCGAAGGGACTCAAGTCTTGCCGCTGCGAATGCGGGCCGGCGATGATGCGAGCTGCCGTAATCTGTATAAGGCCCTGCAACCGCGCGTACTGGGCGTGACACCCGCAATGGTTGACCATTTCAATGCGCAGAAAGTTACTCACTTCGTGTTTGCCAAGTCGGCAGCGAAGACGCCCGAGGAAAAGGCCAATCCTTGGCGATTGTTGACGACGACGGCGGGAGCAGGTGAGCCGATCAACGTGGTGCTGGATATGAACACTGCGCTCTATAGCCTCAAACTTTACGGCGGCATCGGCCAAGAATTTAAGCGCGACTATGGCGATGGTCCGCCGATCAAGTTCCGCGTCGTGGGACTGCTGTCCAACAGCGTGCTGCAAGGCAGCCTGCTGATCGGTGAAGCTGACTTCAAGCGGGTCTTTCCGCGGGTCAGCGGTTACCGTTCGTTTTTGATTCGCACCCCAGCGGGCAAGGCAGTCGAAGTTGCCAATCTGCTTGAAGACAAGTTCGGGGATGAAGGTCTCGATGTCTCCGGTTCGCGCTCACGCCTGCGCGATTTGCTCGCCGTGCAGAACACCTACATCAGCACGTTCCAGGCACTCGGAGCGCTCGGCCTGTTGCTCGGCACATTCGGCCTGGCTGCGGTGCAGATGCGGAATGTGCTGGAGCGGCGGAAAGAACTGGCCCTGATGCGGGCGACGGGATTTCGCCCCGGTCGCTTGGCGGCGATGGTGCTGATCGAGAACCTGTTGCTGCTCTGCGGCGGTCTGTTCACCGGCTTGATTGCAGCGCTCGTCGCGGTGTTGCCGCACATGTACCTCGGCGGCGCGAGCCTGCCCTGGCTTGATTTGCTCGTGATGCTCGGGACAATTCTCGTGATCGGCGGCGTTGTGGGTCTGGTCGCCGTGCGAGCAACCCTGCGAGCGCCGTTAGTCCCGGCTCTCCGAGGCGAATGATAACAACTGATTCACCGCCGCGGCTTGTCGCGCTTCAGCTCTTCTTTCGGCGGCAGCAGCGCCTTATCCGAAATATCTTTGCGGCACCAGGCTCCAGGCCAGCGGATGCACTTCACCGCGGTATAGGCCTGCAACTTCGCGGCGGAAAGTGTGTTGCCAAGGGCAGTGACGGCCAGCACCCGGCCGCCGCTGTTGACCACTTTGCCATCGACCACGTCGGTCCCTGAGTGAAACACTTTCACGTCTGGAATCGCAGCAGCTTCGTCCAGCCCCCGAATGGCTCGTCCTTTTTCATAAGGCCCGGGATAGCCTTCGCTGGCCATCACCACGCAAACCGCGGGGCGCGGGTCCCACTTCAGTGGCCCGAGTTCTTCCAGCCGACCGTCGATGGTCGCTTCGATCAAATCGACGAGATCGGTCTGCAGCCGCATCAGCAACGGCTGACATTCGGGATCGCCAAGCCGCACGTTGTATTCCAGCACTCGCGGGCCTTGATTGGTGAGCATCAGCCCCGCATAGAGCACGCCTTTGAACGGCTGCCGCGAACGCTTCATCGCGTGGACCGTCGGCACCAGGATGTGCTCTTCAATCCAGGCCAGCATCCGCTCGTCAACGATGAGCGCCGGACAATAAGCGCCCATGCCTCCCGTGTTGGGGCCTTTGTCGCCATCGTGGGCCGGCTTGTGATCCTGCGCGGGAGGGAGCGTGACGAGGGTCCGGCCATCAGTGAAGGCCAGAATGCTTGCCTCCTGACCATCGAGCCGATCTTCAATGATGAACTGCTTGCCGGCCTCGCCGAACTCACGCTTGCGGGCAATGCGGTCGATGGCATCGAGAGCATCGCGGCGGCGATGACAAACAATCACCCCTTTGCCCGCCGCGAGACCATCGGCTTTGATCACCACCGGCACCGATTCATCCTCTGCGGGGTAGCGATCCAAGATGAATCGCTGGGCCGTTTCCGCATTACGAAAGACATGAAAATCAGCCGACGGCACATCTGCGTGACGGAGCAACTCCTTGCAGAATATCTTGCTCCCTTCGAGTTGCGACGCCGCCCGGCTCGGCCCAAACACTCGCAACTTCGCCGCTTGAAAGGCATCGACGATGCCTTCGACCAGCGGCCCCTCTGGCCCAACCACCGTCAAGCCAATTTGATTCGCCTGCGCAAACTTCACGAGCCCGCCGATGTCGTTCGCGGCAAGCGGCACATTCTCGCCCTCTTCGGCCGTCCCCGCATTGCCCGGCGCAATGAAGACCTGACTCACGCGCGCACTCTGGCGCAGCTTCCACGCCAGTGCATGTTCGCGACCGCCGCTGCCAATGACCAATACCTTCATTGCAATTCCTCATCGCCCTCTTCTGACCACCCAGTGCCCTGCTTCATCCTCTGCTTGAATATAGAAAACCAGCAGCAGATTCGGTAGGCGTGCAGTCCACTCAGTCTCGTCACCAAAGTTGCAATTGACTGACCTTCTTGGCGAAGTGACCATCGAACTCGGCATCAAGATTCAACTCGGCGCTGAGCTTGCGTAATAAGGGGTTGAAAGCCGGATTAATTGACTCTCAACACCCCTTCAACTTTGCCGGCTTGTTCGATGGCCCTCCCAAACTGCAACCGCCATTGCAACGCATTCGAGATTGTTAGGTATCCTTGTTCGCAGGGACTTTGCAGCAGTTCGTCGGCAATGGAGTTCGCTTCAATCTCGTCGAGCGGCAGATTTCGATCATTCATCACAGCAATTAAATCTTCAGCATTCGCCCCCGATTCGAGCAGATTCCGGATCAAACGGGTCATGGTATAGTCGGCCGTCTTACTCGCATCCACGAAAACCGCATGCTTGATGTTCAGGATGGCAGTCCTTGTCCCGGAATCATCTTCCTTCTCATAGACAAAAATGAGAACGGAATATCCGAGCCCATAGATTCTCTGCCGAGCCGACTTAAACGGACACAATGACTGTGGGTTGGTGACGTTCATTACGTTGAGTTGCACCTTCAAATCGGGAAAATCCACTCCGTTCGCCGAGTTCCCCGATTCAAAGGCGTATTTAGTCGCTAGGTATGCTTTGAATTTGTGTTCCAAATAAGTGCCGATGGCCTTGCCGTCAGTAACTCCGAACAGCGTTGGTTCGGGAAACGTCGATTCCACTTCAGCGAAAATCGCTGCCTCCTTTTGCAGCGATCGCTCCGTCAATTTCTTTTTCGGCTTGTTCATTGGAAGTACATCGTATCGGAAACAAGTTGAACTGGGTCGTCACGCCAAAATATCCTTCACCACTTTCCCCGCCACATCCGTCAGCCGGAAGTCGCGTCCCTGAG
>JAYTUF010000488.1:0-1648 GCA_043744755.1 Anatilimnocola sp. | reverse complement strand
ATTGACCATCTTCGCACAGCTCTCGCAAAACCTCGTCGCGAACGTAGCCTATACGCTCGATGACACGCTGAATGTCGCTACCGGTCAACAGTTGCTACGCCGACCACGAGAGAAATGGACTGCTTCACTCACCCGCCAATGGTACGACGGCCGCGGCGCTGCGACGCTCTCGTTTCTCTATGTCAGCAATCGCTTGGATATCGGCAACCAGATCCTGCCAAACTACGCGCTGCTGAATCTTGCGGGCAACTACTGGATGAACGACCGCGTGGAATTGATCGCCCGCTTCGACAACCTGACCAATACCGAATACGAAGAAGTCCGCGGCTACGGCACGCCCGGTTTTGGCGGCTACGGCGGGTTTAATGTGTACTGGTAGGAAGGCTCTCCCGCTCACCGCTGCCACTCGATTTGCTGCGACTTGGCCTTCGCATCTTCGGCTTTGAGAATGTAGATGCGGTCTTGAGTTAGTTCAAAGGCCTGCTGAAATGTTTGACTGAGGGCGGCCCAGTTGAAGACTTCCTTCGGTTCGAGTTCGCAGGCTTGCTCGCTGTGCGGAATGGCTTCCAGCGGCTGGCCCGCCTTGCAGAGCAGGCGGGCCAGGGTCATGTGCGCGAGGACGTGCGTCGGGTCGAGTTGCAGCAATTCAGCGAGCTTCGCGCTGGCCTCGACTGCCTTCCCTTCGCGGCGGAGTTGTTCCGACTGCTTATAAAGTTCATCCACGTTCGACATCGGCTGAGCTCCAAAATCAACTGGCAAATCGTGCATCGCGCTAGAAAATTCAGTTTACACGTTTGTTCGCGGCGAGTTGAGGGGAGTGCTTACTGTAGTTGGAGTTCCGGCTTTAGCCGGCTTCTTAGTATTTCTGCCGATCACCGGCTAAAGCCGGAACTCCAGCGACGACTCGCGAGGTCCCTGAATTCTGGCGAATTCAGCTACAATCGGGCCATTGCCAATTGTACCGAGAACCCTGCCATGCAACCTGCCGTCGAAGTCAGTCATCCGCTCGTGCGTCATCACCTAGCCCGGCTGCGTGACGCAACCACCTTGCCCGAGGAGTTTCGGCAGCTCATTCAACGCCTGGCCGTTTTGCTGGCCTATGAAGCGACGAAAGATCTGTCGTTGGAACCTCTCAAAGTCCAAACGCCGCTGACCATGACCACGTGCCACACGCTCGCGCAACGAATCGGCTTGGTGCCAATCTTGCGCGCGGGACTGGGCTTGGTCGATCCAATTTTGAATCTGATTCCGTCCGCGGAAGTCTGGCACCTGGGCCTCTATCGCGACGAAGCCACGGCGCTGCCGGTTGAATATTACAGCAAGCTGCCGCAGACTCGCCCAGTTGATGTCGCCCTGCTGCTCGATCCCATGCTCGCGACGGGCGGCTCAGCGCTCGCCGCCCTCGGCGCACTGCAACGCTGGGGCGTGAAGCAGGTGAAGGTCCTGTCGGTGATCGCTTCTCGCGAAGGCGTCGAAACGGTGCAGCGCGAGTTTCCCGACGCGCAGATCTTCGTCTGCGTGATCGATGCAGAACTCAACAGCCGCAAGTTCATCGTCCCCGGCCTGGGCGACGCCGGCGACCGCATCTTCAACACGCTGCGTGGTGACGACTAGAGAGTCGTCTTTCGCTCCGCGAAAGAACGTCCTT